>NZ_JBSXOP010000046.1:0-118550 GCF_056859535.1 Marinobacter sp. L-46 | reverse complement strand
CCAATGGGGGAAAGGGGGAGTTGTGCCTGAATGCCGGAAACTGGCTAAATAATCGCCAACTTCGACCATGACCACTCGGATCTGGCACTACCAGGCTTGGTCTGCGAAGGTTGTTGGAGCACTATGAGAAATCCGGGCTAGACAGCAAACCCATGCATTGGCATATTATGCCAATGCAACGCTGACAGGATGACTCTCATGGCGACGAGAAACATAGTGCTCACGGACCATCAATCCCAGGTAGTCGATCACCTGGTTGCCTCGGGCCGTTATCAAAATGCGAGTGAGGTACTTCGAGCCGGCCTGAGAATGGTCGAAGAAGCCGAGTCCCAATACGTCACGAAGATGAATGACCTCAGAGCCGCCATAAATACGGGCCAGGAAGACCTAGAGGCAGGCAAAACCAGGACATTCACGGGTGACGATTTCGCTACGTACCTTTCTGAACGTGCAGAGCAAGCCATCAGGAAAAAACGGGATACCTGATTACGATGAAACCATGGAAGGTTACGCTCACAGACACTGCTCTAGCCGATCTCGACGATATTCTTGAGACCACCCTTGAAGAATTCGGGACACTGCAGCTGATACGATACACCGAGCAAATCGAGAGGGCGATCAGGGAGCTTGAAGAAGCCGGAAACCTCGCGCCACTCCTGAAACACAGGTCCGAAATTCGGGCCGGGATCGCTACCTATCCGCTCGCAAGGAAAGGCAAACCCTCGCCCCATCACTTTTATCTTAGGATGAAAAAGGATAGCCACAATCGGTCCGTTATCATTCTTCGGATTTTGCATCAAAGGATGGATCCTGAGGCGCACCTCTAACCACCAAACTATCTGATTTTTGGTTCTCTAAGGGTTAACGTAATTCAGTTCCGGTTTTCCTAACCGTGTATCCGTCAAACCGCCGCTAGTTCAAACCGTTCCAGACTTTACTCACAAAAGCTGTGGATAACTATGTTGGAAACCTAGGGTTAACCAGGCGACACCCTTGCGCCACGGGGGCTCAGGAAAGTTGATGCAAAAACGGACGATAGTAATGAATCTGCCATAAACAGGGCGCCGAAACTCAATGGGAAACCATAGAGACCGTCATTGTGCTCACCTTAGCTGACTATCCTTGCTGCCCCGCCGATTAAAGCCGCGTGATGTAGATTGTTGCTTCTCAAGCGCGGACTGGCAGGCAATACAAAGCCGTACACCCGGAATAGCCTTGCGGCGAGCTTCAGGAATCGCCCGGTCACACTCATCACAATAGCGCGCACTCTCTCCGCCACCAAGCTGGCTCCGTGCCCGCTGCACTTCGTCTTCAACGCTCGCGTCTATCTGATCCTGAACTGCGCCATCCCGTGACCAACCACCAGCCATAGCGTTCTCCGATCAACAAATGAACAAATTCAGCCTAGGGAACAAAAGGATAAGGTGCCCTCACCTGCCCCATCACAATCCGGGCATCTTCCGGCTTCAAGCCATGCTTTCGCAACTGCGGCATCACCATCGCGCCGACTTTGTTGCAACAACCGCTAACCTGTTAAGTCTTTCTCCTGTGGACTAGGATAGCAAGCAAACCCAGCCAAACAGGATAGGAACCTTGCGGGCTACTCCCTTTCTCATAGACGGCAATGCCGAAACCAGGCCCCTTCTCCGACTGGCATTCAATGAAGGCTTTTCAGAACAGTGGCTGCAGGAACAGCTTTTCAGGAATCCACAAAGCCTCCCCTTTGGCGAGATCAATCCCGGGTATCGAGAAGTCGTACCCCTGTGCATGGAAATGAATACCGCCGCAGGCCCCATCGATATCGTCTACGTAACGTCACAGGGAAAATTGGTCATTGTTGAAACCAAACTCTGGAGAAACCCGGAAGCCAGAAGAAAAGTCATCGGCCAGATTCTGGACTATGCAAAGGAGCTTCAGAACTGGAGCTACTCTGATCTGCAGCGGGAAGTCTCACGCAGGACTGGAGAAAAAGGAAACGTCCCGTATGCGTTAGTCCAAAACCATTATCCAAACACCGACGAAGCCGAATTCGTTGATGGCATCAGTAACTCACTGGCACAGGGCGACTTCATGCTGGTGATAGCGGGCGATGGGATCAGAAGCGACACCCAGGCAATGATCCAGTATCTCGACAACACTGCGAATATGAAGTTTACGCTGGCAGTGATCGAAACCGCGGTTTATCAAACGGAAGAGCAAGACCTGACCTTCATACAACCTCGGACGCTATTCCAAACCAAAGAGATCCAGCGAACGGTATACATTACTGACTTTGGCGACACACCATCACAGGTAGATAATCGAAGCACCAGCCAACCATCGTCTTTAATGACTCAATACCATCAGTTTTGGAAAGCATTTATTGATGATCTCAGGCTCGACGATCCCGACCAGCCAATGGCCAACCCGGTAGCAAGAGGCAACATCTTTTTCCCGATGCCGCCATCCTCAACGACAGCCTGGATAACGCTCTATTTCTATAAGGCGAAGTCTGAAATCGGTTGCTTCTTGCGCCTGGCCAGCTCGGAAGAAGGGCTGTCGCTCTACCAGGAATTGAAAGAGGATGCAGAGGCTATCAATAGCGAACTTCCGTTGACGGTTGAATGGGATGACAAAAAATGCCGGATCATCACCCATCGGCGAATTGAGGGCGATTGGCCGCCGGTATCTGACCCAGGCGTAAAAGCATTTTTTTCCGAAACGCTGAATGCGTTCGTTAATGCCTTCCGGCCACGCATGGAAAGGTTGAGCGCCCTCGACAACTGAGCGCCAAATACTTACTGCTCCTTCAAGCCACGGTAGTGATCACAAGCCGTATTCCGCTCTCGCGCCAGCCTGGGATCACTATTCCCCATGGCTGAAACTGTCGCCGCATTGCAGGCCTGACGGGCCTCATCCAAACCAGAGAGCGCTGGTGCCGCGCCGATATTCGCCACCGTGGGTTTGAAAGATATCGCCGCGTTGCAATACATTGTCTGGAACTTCGCTTGCTGCCAGTTACTGGAACTAGTCTGCTTCAATTCCGAACATAGCGCGTTGAACAACCTCGATGCCTTGGTAGTGCATTCAGAAAATTGACTAATCCTTTGCTTATAGTTAGCACAAACACTCTCGGGACGAACCCGCCACATCTGATGCTGGTAGGAGATGGGAACTCCCTCGTATTCGACGACAACAGGCGTCACCTCGAGATTTCTGGTTTCACTGAAATGATTAGAGACCGTCGACTGCACAGTGTTGAGGTAAGCAGCAAAAACGTAACTTACTGGGTCCAAGACTTCATACTCCGTTAGCGACACCGACAGTGGCTAGACCTTCAGGCAAGATATTCCACGCCAGTATCCGACACTTTCAAAAACTTCTCCTGCACCAGTAGATTAACCGCCTTCTGGATAGCCATTTCATTGCCCTGAATGCGCAGGTGAGAGGCAATGTGATTGCGGAGCGCAGTGACCTTTTTAGGCCGTTTCTCTTTGGGCTTCGCGGAGAGGTTCTTGATCAATTTCTCCGCATCACCCGTGGCACCTGCCACCTTGACTTGCTTGCACGCCCGCCCACTGGCCTTGATATGGGCAATCAACGGCGAGAAACCGGTGTCGTTGCTGATCACATCGAACGCGACCGAACGCTCGGCCTGGCCGTCCAATTTGCCCAGATAGTAAGCGAGGTGAAAGTCCAGGTTGTTTGCCTGGCTGGCCTTTAACTGAACGACCATCATGTTAATCGGCTTGTCGTACTTCGTTTCCGTGAAGTCCAGCTTGGGCTGCTTCGCACCGAGGAATACGATGACGCGCTCATACTCGGAGAGATTGACCTTGCCGAGACTTCCGATGTTCTCGTAATCAATGAAAGCCCACTTCATTACTCAACGCCCTGTGTTTGATGCCAATCAAAATCGTATCCACGAGATTGGGGAAAGGTCCATTGTCATTATTACGATCACAAAGTACCAACAATCCCCCGACACCTGGGAAACGCCTTACACCCAAAAAACTCTTTCCCAGCATTTGCCCCACGCTTCACCGTCCGCTTCACCATTTCACCCTGACATTTGGGGCACCTAGGCGCGCTCGCTTTCTGCTCCACAATGCTCTTCACATGGGCCACATGCTGCCGATGGTTCCGGAAGGTTGCCGCCAAACGCCCGGTTTCGATTTTTGAGACGATGTCCTGAACTTCCGTTTCGCTGAGCACTTCGTCTTTGCGTGATTTGATAAAGCGAATGTAGCCACCACCGTAAGCAACGTTGTCCGGCATCGGAGTTTTGAAAGTTGAATCCCCCACAAACACTACCAACGAAATTACCTGCTCATCGCCGAGCCCCAGCAGGCTCTGCAAAGTCTTCACATGCTTGTAGTTCTGGTGCAGCGGGTTCTGGAATTTCTGGGAGTGGCGATAGATCTTCTGGGTCCAGTAACGTTGTTTCTCGTTCCCGAAAATCCAGCCTTTCATGTTCTTCGTTTCCACCACGAACACGCCGTAGCAGGACACAATGATGTGATCGATCTGGGTGGTACCGTCTTCGGTGGGCAGGGTGACGTTTTTTAAGAGGTGGTAGTGCGTTTTATCGAGAAACAGCTTCGCGGCGAGGTTGACCATGGCTTCGCCGGCTTTGCCTTTGAACCAGGGCGTTCTCAGAATGGGTAACAGGATGAACAGCGGTACGAAATACCAGACTTGATTCGGTAGAGAGTTCAGTAGGGTGTTGAATAGCTGGCCGAAGTCCATCCGTTTTCCTTAACAGCGGCGTCAATCCGTTTCTTATAACTACACACTAACCTAATTTTCAGGAAACTTCCCATACCGTCAAGGTCAAATTTTGTAAACGTGATACTGAAAAACCGCGCGGTTTCCCGGGCGGCTTTTTGCATTCCTGAATAGCCTACGGAATCAAGCTGCGGCCAGGTAAGCCCCCGCCACCGCCAGCACTCCCCCAATCCCCCGGCTAAACCGGCTATCTGCCTTCAGCATCAAACTACCCAGTCCACGACCAACCAGCGTGATGGCCAGGGTGGCGATGGAGAAACCGGCCAGGTAGGCCGCCAACGTAGCGCCTTCCGGCATTTCCGCACCATGGGCGAAGCCATGAAACAGCATGAACGCACCAACCAGGGTGCCACCCACGGCGGTGGGCAGTTTGGCCAGGGTGGCGATGAGGATACCGGCCACCAGTACCGAGAAGGTGATGCCGGTTTCCACGCCTGGCAGGCTCAGGCCGCCCCAGGCCAGGGCGGCGCCGAATACCATGCCGCCGATGACGAAGGCGGGGGTGGCGTTTTTCATGAGTTTGCTCTGGCGCACGCTCCAGAAGCCGATGGCGGCCATAGCCAGCAAGTGATCCAGGCCTAGCATGGGGTGCAGCAGGCCGCTGGTGAAGCCGCCTTCGGTGTGGCCGGGGTGGGCCATGGCGGTGGCGGAGGCTGTCAGCAGCGCGGCGGTGGCGAGAAGTTTTGAAGTCAGTTTCATGGTGTTGCTCCTGGTGGTTCTGTAATCGTATTGGTTCGTTTGCTCAGGCCATTTCAGCCAGTTTTTCAGGACGCCTTTCCGGCAGCATGCCGCGCTCCAGAATGAAGCTGATGATGGTGTCCAGCCCTACCCCGTCGTACAGGTTGGTGAACACGAAGGGGCGTTCGCCACGCATTTTTTTGCTGTCCCGTTCCATTACCTCCAGGGAGGCGTGTACCTGTTCGGCAATGTCGATCTTGTTGATGATCAGCAGGTCGGATTTGGTGATTCCGGGGCCACCTTTACGGGGGATCTTGTCGCCGGCGGACACGTCGATCACGTACAGGGTGAGGTCGCTCAGCTCCGGACTGAAGGTGGCGGATAGGTTGTCGCCGCCGGATTCCACCAGCACCAACTCCAGATCCGGATGGCGGCGCTGGAGGTCGTCAATGGCCGCCAGGTTCATAGAGGCATCCTCGCGAATGGCCGTGTGCGGGCAACCGCCAGTTTCCACGCCCAGGATGCGGTCTGCGGCCAGGGCTTCGTGGCGCAGCAGGAAGTCGGCGTCTTCCCGGGTGTAGATGTCGTTGGTGACCACGGCGATGTCGTAGTGGTCCCGCAGGGCGGTGCATAGCTGGCGTAGCAATGCGGTTTTACCAGACCCGACCGGGCCGCCGACGCCTACTCTCAGACAATGTGTCATGGCTGTATCTCCTTGATGTTTTTATTCAGCTTCTGAAAAGCCGTGAATACTGGGTTTCATGCAGGGCACTGCCGAGCGCGAGGCCCGGCAGGATGGGCCCGAGTTCGTGGTCTTGCCGTGCCAGCGCCTGGTCGGCGGCAATCACCAGTGCCGGGCGCAGTTGTTCGATAATCCGTTGGGCGGCGGTGTGGCCCAGGGGTAAAGCTTTGCAGGCCACCGCCAGCTGGTTTTCCAGCCAGGCCCAGGCAAAGCCCAGCAGGGTTTGCCGCACCGGCACCCGGCGCATCTGGGCGGCCCAGGCAAACAGGGTGATGTAGCCGGGCTCGGCCGGAATCAGGGTTCTCTCCGGCAGCAGGTTGAGGTTGCCCAGCAGGGTTTTAAGGGCACCGCCCAGGCGAGTGTCTTCGTCGCTCAGTTCTGCGGTTTCCCGGGTGGCGTGCAGCCACTGGTTCCATTGCGCGATGGTGGCGCCGTCGTCGTTCGCCCAGGCGGTTTGCAGCCGGGCCAGCAATGGCAACTCGCACCGGCTCAGGCCGTCTTCCAGTACGCCTTCAATCCACCGGGCCAGTTCCGCTTCGTTGTTCACCCAACCCAGCTCAAAGGCACTTTCCAGGCCCTGGGACCAGGCAAAGGCGCCGATGGGCAAAGCCGGGCTGACCAGCTGCATCAGCCCCAGCAAAGCCAGGTCGCCGCCGGGTTCGCCCTCACCCGCCATGGCTGCGGGCTCAGTGGGTGTGTTTGTGGCCGTGAGCATGGGTATGTCCAGCAGCGTGAGTGTGGTCATGGCTTTTACCGTGCAAGTGCTCATGAGAGTCCGCGTGGGAATGGCCATGGCTATGACCGTGCGAATGGCCCTGGCCGGCCTGGTTGTAGGCTCCGGGTTCCGGGTCGAAGGTGGCGGTGTGGTGCACTACGGTGGCGCCCAGGCGTTCGGCCAGCTCTTCCAATACGTGATCGGGCGGAAAGCGCACGAAGGCGCCCTGCTCGTCTTCACCGATCGCCAGGGTGACGTGGCGGTTGCCCAGGTGGTAACACAAGCGGGCCAGCGGCAGGCCGGTTTCTACGCGGGCGGTGACCACACGCTCCTCGGCAGCGCGAATGCGGATGATCTCGCCGGATTTCGCTTCCAGCAGGTCGCCATCTCTCAGCACCGGGCCCCGGTCCAGAAACAGGCCCACGTCCAGGTTGGTTTCGGTGGTGGCCCGCAGGCGGCCGCGAATGCGCAGTTCGTAGGGCAGCACCAGGTTGTCGTGGATTTCGCTGGCGTCTACTTGGGTAATGCGTTTTATCAGTTCCAACATCCGTTCGTTCCTCTCCCAGCCTTGAGCTGTCTTGCTTAAAAATCAGCCTTAGGCTGTATTGATTAAAAAAGGTGGTAGCGCTGGGCCAGGGGCAGTTCGGTCGCTGGCTCGCAGGTGAGCAATTCGCCATCGGCGTGCACTTCGTAGGTTTGCGGGTCTACGGTCAGGTGCGGGCAGGCGTCGTTCAGTTTCATGTCTTGCTTGCGCACGCTCCGCACGCCTTTGCAGGCGGAGAGCGGGCTGTCCAGCCCCAGTTCTTTGCCAATATTGGCGTCCAGCGCAGCCTGGCTGACAAAACTCAGGCGCGTGGCACTGGCGGCTTTGCCGAAAGCGCCAAACATGGGGCGATAGTGCACCGGCTGCGGCGTGGGGATGGAGGCATTCGGGTCGCCCATGGGGGCAGCGGCAATCATGCCGCCCTTGAGGATGCAGGCGGGCTTCACACCAAAGAACGCGGGGCTCCAGAGCACCAGATCCGCCAGCTTGCCCACTTCCACTGAGCCCACCTCATGGGCGATGCCGTGGGTAATGGCGGAGTTGATGGTGTACTTGGCGATGTAGCGTTTGGCGCGGAAGTTATCGGCGCCGCACTCCTGGTCTTCCGGCAACAGGCCCCGCTGCACTTTCATTTTGTGGGCGGTTTGCCAGGTACGGCAGATCACCTCGCCCACCCGGCCCATGGCCTGGGAGTCGGAGGAGATCATGGAGATCACGCCCATGTCGTGCAGGATGTCTTCCGCCGCGATGGTTTCCCGGCGGATGCGGGAATCGGCAAAGGCCACGTCTTCCGGGATGTTCGGGTCCAGGTGGTGGCACACCATCAGCATGTCCAGGTGTTCGTCGATGGTGTTCA
Organism: Marinobacter sp. L-46; assembly: GCF_056859535.1. Lineage (NCBI taxonomy): Bacteria > Pseudomonadati > Pseudomonadota > Gammaproteobacteria > Pseudomonadales > Marinobacteraceae > Marinobacter > Marinobacter sp. L-46. The sequence continues at coordinate 110,248 of NZ_JBSXOP010000046.1, read as the reverse complement.
CGGTGTAGGGCCGGGTCGGGTTGGTGGACGACGGCAGCACGTAGTCCTTTGAGCAGGCGGTAATGATGTCCGGGGCGTGGCCGCCGCCGGCGCCTTCGGTGTGGAATGTGTGAATGCAGCGGCCTTTGAAGGCGGCCAGGGTGTCTTCCACAAAGCCGGATTCGTTCAGGGTGTCGGTGTGGATGGCCACCTGGATATCGTACTGGTCGGCCACGGTCAGGCAGTTGTCGATGCTGGCCGGAGTGGTGCCCCAGTCTTCGTGCAGTTTGAGGCCGATCACGCCGGCTTTTACCTGCAGCTCCAGCGCTTCCGGCAGGCTGGCGTTGCCCTTGCCCAGGAAGCCGATGTTCATGGGCAGGCTGTCCACGGCCTGCAGCATCTTGCCGATGTGCCAGGGGCCCGGGGTACAGGTGGTGGCGTTGGTGCCGGTGGCCGGGCCGGTACCGCCGCCGAGCATGGTGGTCACGCCGCTCATCAGGGCTTCTTCTACCTGCTGGGGGCAGATGAAGTGGATGTGGGGGTCGATGCCGCCGGCGGTGAGGATTTTGCCTTCGCCGGCGATGATTTCGGTGCCGGGGCCGATGACGATGGTCACATCTGGCTGGGTGTCCGGGTTGCCGGCTTTGCCGATGGCGGCGATGCGGCCTTTCTGGATGCCCACGTCGGCTTTGACAATGCCCCACCAGTCGAGGATGAGGGCGTTGGTGATGACGGTGTCCATCACTTCGTGGTCGCAGCGCTGGCTCTGGCCCATGCCATCGCGGATGACTTTGCCGCCGCCGAATTTTACTTCGTCGCCGTAGTGGGTGTGGTCTTCTTCCACTTCTATCCACAGTTCGGTGTCGCCCAGGCGGACGCGATCCCCTACGGTGGGGCCGTACATGTCGGCGTAGGCTTGTCTGCTGATTTTCATGTTTTTTCTCACTTTAATCTTGGTGCCGGGCCCGGCGGGGGTTGCCCTTCCGGGAAACGCTCCTTGCGGCACATCCCTGTGGCGCTTGTTCTCCGGCATCCATGCCTCCGCACATTCCCGGAAGGGCAACCCCCGCCGGACCTCAGACTTAGTTCTTGGAGTCCAAACTCCCCATCACCTCAGCTCTGAAACCGTAAATTTCCCTTTTCCCCGCAAACGGAATCAGCGTCACAGACCGGGTCTGGCCGGGCTCAAACCGAATGGCGGTGCCGGCGGCCACGTCCAGTCGGAAGCCGCGGGCTTTGGCGCGGTCGAAATCCAGAGCCGGGTTGGCTTCGGCGAAGTGGTAGTGGGAGCCGATCTGCACCGGGCGGTCGCCGGTGTTGGCCACGTCCAGCTGGATGCGTTCGCGGCCGGCGCAGAGTTCGATGTCACCGTCTTTGAGTTGGCATTCACCGGGGGTCATGGCGCGTTCCTCAAACAATCGGGTTGTGGACGGTGACCAGTTTGGTGCCGTCCGGGAAGGTGGCTTCCACCTGGACTTCGTGCACCATGTCGGCGACGCCGTCCATCACATCCTCGCGGGTGAGGATTTCGGTGCCGGCGCTCATCAGTTCGGCCACGGTGCGGCCTTCGCGGGCGCCTTCCATGATTTCGGCGCTGATCAGGGCCACCGCTTCGGGGTAGTTCAGTTTCAGGCCTTTGGCTTTGCGGCGTTCGGCCAGCAGGGCGGCGGTGAACAGCAGCAGCTTGTCTTTGTCTCTGGGGGTGAGTTCCATGGATGACTCCGTTGTCTCTTATGCGTCAGGTAAGCCAGATTCTGGGTGTGTGTGCCGGTACGCTGGCGAGCATGGGGCGCAGCAGGTGCCAGGCCTGTTCGCACAGGGCCCAGGCTTCGTTGCGTTCGGTGCCCAGGTAGCGCAGTAGCAGCACGCCCCGGCGCCGGGTGACGGCCCAGCGGTTGTGGTCCGGTAAATGTGCTCTCAGCACTTCGATGGCGGCGGCTTCGTCGTCCAGGCCGACCGCCCAGAGGGTCGCCTGTACAGTGGCGCCGCCCTGGCCCCAGGGGCCGGTGAACCGGCGGTGTTTCGGGTCCAGTAGCTGGCGTTCCAGCCACAGCGGTTGGCCGTCCAGGCTTAAATGGAAACGCTGTTCCAGTTCGCCGGTGGCAAACGGCAGGTCGCTGGCCGGGCGGCCCAGCGCGAGCACTTCCCAGCCCAGGGTTCGGGCGCCGGTTTCCAGTTCAATGGTGGTGGTTTGCAAACCACGGGAGCCGTCGAAGGCGATGGTTTCCTGGGGCAGGTATTCCAGGATCGCGTCTTTGGCTACCTGCAACCGGGTGTGCTGGCCCCAGGCCACGCCATGGCTGTCGGCCTTGTACAGTTTCGCTGCGGCCGGGGTGGTCAAAAGCGCATGCCCACCTTCGGCCACAGAGGCTTCGATGCGCAGTTCGTCGCCGCTCACCATGCCACCTGGGGGATGCAGCAGGTACACATGACAGCAGCCGGTTTTGCCCTCCGGGTAGAAGGGGCGCTGCACCCGCAGTGGACCATGGTGGCGCCGGCGCACCAACCGGGTTACCGGCGCAGGTTCGCTCTCGGTACGTGCCTCAAAGCCCAGTTCCAGGGCCGCCGCCCAGCGCCGTTCCGTGTCGAAACGGTGGCCGGAGGCGTGGCGGTCGATGGCTTGGTAGGCGGTCATACGGTCAGGTGCTGTTTGATGAGTTCATCGGTCAGCCCGGCAATATCGCCTTCGGCCACGCGCCGGCCCCGGTCGAGGATGGCGAAGCGGTCGGCGTATTTGCGGGCGAACGGCAGTTTCTGTTCCACCAGCAGCACGGTCAGGCCGTCTTCTTCAATCAACCGGCGAATCACTTCGCCAATCTGAGCCACGATGTTGGGCTGGATGCCCTCCCCCGGCTCGTCGAGGATCAGCAGTCTCGGCTCAATCACCAGCGCCCGGCCAATGGCCAGCTGTTGCTGCTGGCCGCCGGAGAGATCGCCGCCCCGGCGGTGTTTCATTTCTTTCAGCACCGGGAAGAGTTCGTAGATGCGCTCGGGGATTTGCTTACTGCCATCGGCCCGCACCGCCAGGCCGGTGCGCAGGTTTTCCTCCACGGTCAGCAGCGGGAAGATCTGCCGGCCCTGGGGCACGTAGCCGATGCCCAGGCGGGAGCGGTCCTCGATTTTCTTTTTGGTGAGTTCCACATCCCGGGCAAACTCGATGGCACCGCTTTTCACGGTTTCCTCGCCCATGATGCATTTCATCAGAGTGGTCTTGCCTACGCCGTTGCGGCCCATCACGCAGGTACACTGGCCCTGGGGCACGTCCAGCTCCAGATCCCAGAGCGTGTGGCTTTCGCCGTAGAACTGGTTGAGCTTTTCAATCTTGAGCATCAGGCCTCCTCCCCGAGATACACCTTGATCACGTCCGGGTCGTTGGAGACCTGGTCCATGGTGCCTTCGGCCAGCACGCTGCCCTGGTGCAGTACGGTGACTTTGCGGGCAATGGAGCGCACAAAGCCCATGTCGTGCTCCACCACCACCACGGACTGCTTGCCCGCGAGACTGGTGAGCAGTTCAGCGGTGCGTTCCATTTCCTGTTCGGTCATGCCGGCCACGGGCTCGTCCACCAGCAGCAGCCGGGGTTTCTGCATCAGCAGCATGCCGATCTCCAGCCACTGTTTCTGGCCGTGGGAGAGGATGCCGGCGGGCTTGTCGCGCAGCGCCTGCAAGCCGATCATTTCAAGGATTTCGTCAATCCGGTCCCGGTATTCCGCGGTCATGATGGCGGTCAGGGTGGGCAGGATGCGTTTGTCGGCGGCCATGGCCAGTTCGAGGTTTTCGAATACGGTCAGCGCCTCGAACACGGTGGGCTTCTGGAACTTGCGGCCAATGCCCAGGGTGGCAATATCCGGCTCGTTCATGCGCAGCAGGTTGTGGCGGCTGCCGAACCACACCGAGCCGGTATCGGGCCGGGTTTTACCGGTGATGATGTCCATCATGGTGGTTTTACCCGCCCCGTTGGGGCCGATGATGCAGCGCAGCTCGCCGTCGTCGATGGTGAGGTTGAGGTTGTTGATGGCCTTGAAGCCATCGAAGCTCACGCTCACGTCTTCCATGTACAGGATCGGGCCGTGCCGCACGTCAACCGGCGAGGCCACGGGGGTGAGAAACTCAAACACCTGGTCCCGGTTGGCAAGTTGTTCAAAGATGCTCATGCGGTGGCCTCCTGAGCGCCGGGTTGGTCATCGCCCTTCTGGCGGCGTTTCTGCAACAGCCCGGCAATGCCCTTGGGCAGAAACACCGTCACCAGCACGAACAGCGCGCCCAGGGCGAACAGCCAGGCGTCCGGCATGATGCCGGTGAACACGGTCTTGGCGTAGTTCACCAGCAAGGCGCCGATAACCGCGCCATACAGGGTGGCGCGGCCACCGAGGGCAACCCACACCACGATTTCGATGGAGAACAGCGGCGAGAATTCGCTGGGGTTGATAATGCCCACCTGGGGCACGTACAAGGCCCCGGCCACGCCCGCCAGCATGGCGGAGACCACAAACACGAACAGCTGCACCCGTTCCACCCGGTAGCCGAGGAACCGGGTACGGGCTTCAGCGTCGCGGCAGGCCACGCTGACCCGGCCCAGCTTGCTGGTGACAATGGCCCGGCACACGACATAGCCCACTGCCAGCGCGATGCCGGTTGCCAGGAACAGGCCAAGCCGGGTGGCATCGCTGCGCAGGTCAAATCCAAGGATGTCTTTGAAGTCGGTCAGGCCGTTGTTGCCACCGAAGCCCATCTCGTTGCGGAAGAACGCCAGCATCAGGGCAAAGGTCAGAGCCTGGGTGATGATGGACAGGTACACGCCGGTTACCCGGGAGCGGAACGCCAGGAAGCCGAACACCAGCGCCAGCAGGCCCGGGGCCAGCAGCACCATGATGAAGGCGAACCAGGCCATGTCGAAGCCCTGCCAGTACCAGGGCAGCTCCTGCCAGTTCAGGAACACCATGAAGTCTGGCAATACAGGATCGCCATACACGCCACGATCACCAATCTGGCGCATCAGGTACATGCCCATGGCGTAGCCACCGAGAGCAAAGAAGGCGCCATGGCCCAGGCTGAGAATACCCAGGTAACCCCACACCAGGTCTACCGCTACCGCCAGCAGGGCGTAACAGAGGTATTTGCCCAGCAGGGTGACGGTGTAGGCGCTTACGTGCAGGGCGCTGTCTTCCGGCATAAACAGGTGCAGGAAGGTAACCAGGGCCAGGGCGGCGAACAGAACGCCAAGGAAAAGCTGGGTGGAACGCTCCTGAAAGGGCCGAAGCAGCCAGGTTTGTGATGTCGCCATAACTCAGCCCTCCGCCGCACGGCCTTTCTGCGGGAATAGCCCGCGTGGCCGCTTTTGAATGAACAGGATGATCAGCACCAGCACCATGATTTTGGCGAGGACCGCCCCCGCCCAGGGTTCCAGCAGCTGGTTGATGGTACCCAGGGAAAGCCCGGCAATGAGGGTGCCCCAGAGATTGCCCACGCCCCCGAACACCACCACCATGAAGGAATCGATGATGTAGTTCTGGCCCAGGTTGGGGCCGACGTTGGTGATCTGCGACAGGGCCACACCCGCCAGCCCGGCAACGCCGGAGCCCAGGGCGAAGGTCATGATGTCCACTTTGGTGGCTTTAATGCCCATGGAGCGGGCCATGGCCCGGTTCTGGGTAACAGCACGGACTTCCAGGCCCAGGCGGGTCTTGCGCATGATCAGCATCAGCCCGGCGAATACCACCAGGGCAAAGCCGATCACGTACAGGCGATTCAGGGTGAGCGACAACGCCTCGTTCACCATGATTGAGCCGCTCATCCACTCGGGCGTGACCACGGTGCGGTTGAGGGGGGAAATCACGGTACGCACCAGTTGTTGAAGAATCAGGCTGATGCCGAAGGTGGCCAGCAGGGTTTCCAGCGGGCGGCCCTTCAGGTACTGGATAACGCTGCGTTCGATGGCGATGCCCGCCAGCGCCGCCACGAGGAAACCGGCCGGGATGGACAGGATCAGGGCCGGGCCGGGCTGGCCCGGGAACAGCTGCTGCATGCCCCAGGTGGTGTAGGCACCAAGCATGATCAGCTCGCCATGGGCCATGTTGATCACGCCCATCACACCAAACGTGATGGCCAGGCCAATGGCGGCCAGCACCAGTACCGAGCCGAGGGACAGGCCAAAATACAGGGTCTCGGCAGCGCGGTTGAGTTTCAGTTTCTGTTCAATGCTGGCCAGGGCTTCCTCGGCCGCAGCCGCCAGCGCGGGGTCATCGCTGTTCACAGCATTATTCAGGGCGGCACGCACGGTCGGGTTCAGGCTGCCGGACAAAGTGGCAACCGCCTCAACATCGCCCTGCTCCACCTGGTAAATGGCCAGGGCATTGGTGAGCATGTCACGCACCCGCTCGTTGTCTTCCACCTGCAGGCGGGCCTGCAACTGGGTGGCCAGCGCTTCATTCACGTCGCCCAGCAGATTGCGCGCGGCATCAAGGCGTTGGCCGGGGTCGGCCACGGTCAGGTCGATCACCGAGAGGATGCCCTCGATGTCGGCCCGCAGGGCGTTGTTTACCCGCAGGCTTTGCAGATCCCGGCGCGACATTTCACCCAGGTCTTCGCCGGTCAGCGCGTCGGCGATCTGCCAGTTACGGCCCCGGTTATTAACCACAATTACCAGGACACCGGTGTCTTCAATCATCGCGAGTTTGCCGTCACGAACGGCTTCCAGCCAGCCCCGGGCGCGTTCATCGCCAGTTTCGGAGAGGGCTTTGAGTAAGTCGGTTTTTTCAGCTTGTCCTGCTTCTACGAGCCGTTTCAGCAGCGCTTCGGGCGCATTCGTCTGCGCCTGGGCATTCGCCAGTGTGGCCCCTAGGGCCAGACAGACAGCCAATGCCATCCTGGCGAGCAATCGGTGAATGCTCATGATTCATTCCTGTTGGCTTGGGAATTCGGGAGCGGTGCCGGGCAGGCTCTGGCCTGCCCGGCTGTGCCCGGTTGGAGCTTAGTTGGAGGCCACGTCAGCCGAGCCACCACCGCACTTGCCGGTGACCACGTTGAAGTTGCCGCAGCGCAGAGGCGCCCGCCAGTCACTGATCAGGTCCTTGGAACCTGGCAGGAAGTCAGACCAGGCATCGCCAGCCACGGTAGACGGGGTTTCCCAGACCACGGAGAACTGGCCGTTGTCCTGGATCTCGCCAATCAGCACCGGCTTGGTGATGTGATGGTTCGGCATCATGGTGGCGTATCCGCCGGTAAGGTTCGGTACGCTCACACCGATGATGGCGTCTTTCACTTCATCCACGTCGGCGGTGCCGGCTTTCTTCACCGCTTCAACGTACATGTTGAAACCGATGTAGTGGGCTTCCATCGGGTCGTTGGTGACGGCGGCATCGTCGCCCTTGTAGGCAACCCAGGCGTCGATGAAGTCGTAGTTGGCGTCGTTATCCACGCTCATGAAGTAGTTCCAGGCAGCCAGGTGGCCAACCAGCGGAGCGGTGTCGATGCCGGAGAGTTCCTGTTCACCCACGGAGAACGCAACCACGGGAATGTCGGTGGCGGAAATGCCCTGGTTGCCCAGTTCACGGTAGAAGGGCACGTTGGCGTCGCCGTTGATGGTGGAGACCACGGCGGTCTTCTTGCCGGCGCTGCCGAATTTCTTGATGTCAGACACGATGGTCTGCCAGTCAGAGTGGCCGAAAGGCGTGTAGTTGATCATGATGTCGCCGGCGGCCACACCTTTGTCTTTCAGGTAGGTTTCCAGAATCTTGTTGGTGGTGCGTGGGTAAACGTAGTCGGTGCCCGCCAGCACCCAGCGCTCAACACCCAGATCGTTCATCAGGTAATCAACCGCTGGAATCGCCTGCTGGTTGGGCGCCGCACCGGTGTAGAACACGTTTTCAGATGATTCCTCACCCTCGTACTGAACCGGGTAGAACAACAGGCCGTTCAGCTCCTCAACCACTGGCAATACGGATTTACGGGACACCGAGGTCCAGTTACCGAAGATCACGTCGACCTTTTCTTTCTCCAGCAGCTCACGGGCTTTCTCCGCGAACAGCGGCCAGTTGGAAGCGGGGTCAACCACCACCGGCTCCAGCTGGCGGCCAAGTACGCCACCGGCGGCGTTCTGCTTTTCAATCAGCATCAGCATGGTGTCTTTCAGCGCGGTTTCACTGATGGCCATGGTGCCGGACAGGGAATGGAGAATACCCACCTTGATGGGGTCTTCGGCGGCAAACGCGGTATTGATGGAACCGAAAGAGACAGACAGCGCCAATGCAGAGAGGCCCAGTTTCACGTGTTTTTTGATGCTCATGTTGTGCGTCCTTTTCGTTGGGTTATGAGTCGTCAACGCCTGAACCCCATAGCATCAGCTGTTCCAACACCACAGAAAATACTTTAAAAACATCATGTTATATATTGTTCATCGCGCATTTCGTAATCGCGCCACAAGATAGCGCACTAACCTTTGCTTCAATTTAGTGCACTGGGCAACCAAGCGCGCTGTTTGTGTGCACGACGCTCGCAGCACCCAAACCATGAACCCAAATTCACCGAAATACTCACAACAATGTAAGACATCTCGCACACACCAACGAGCCGATGTCCGGTATTTCCCCCACTCATGTTCAGTAAAATGGCGGTTGTCAGGGATGATAAGCCAGCACGGACGTTGGCTCAGGGATGGAAACTCCACGGATTCAGGAGTTGCCCGAAGGACAGGGCTGCAAGGATGAATGCAAGGACGAAGTGCTCAGGATGATGCGCGCCTGACGGATCAGGCAGGGGTCAGCCACGGAATGTCGGGACTACACGGATCGTAGTCCCATTCCGTGCACTCAGGCTCCAACACCTACCTACCGCCCTACCAGCAACCACTCGCTGTCATACCTGACTGTTCATAACAACATTATCGACACTCAGGAGTTCTCCGATGAAACACAACACCCTTCTGGCAACCCTCGTTTTGCTGTTCAGCCTGGCCACCGGCTTTGCCTACGCCAACGAAGCTGAAACCATCAATATCAATACAGCCGATGTAGCTACCCTGGCCTCGCTGAACGGTATTGGCGAAGCCAAGGCACAGGCGATCATCACTTACCGCGAAGAAAACGGCCCGTTTTCCGCCACCGAAGAGCTTGCCAAGGTGAAAGGTATTGGTGCCCGTACGGTTGAGAAGAATGCCGAGCGGCTCGCCGTAGAGTAAGACCCTGTCGGGCAGCCCCGGCTGCCCTTCCCTGCCCCTCTGGCGCAGCCATGCTGCCGCTGCTACCCTTGCCGGCCAACCCACACCAATCCGGCAGATTCAGATGATTCAAGGCGCCCTTTTGATTGCCCTGGCCGCGCTGCTCTGGGCCACCACAGGCATTGTTGCCAAGTTTCTGTTTACCGGCACAGAGCTTGAGGCCATCACCCTCGGTTTTCTTCGGCTGGTGGTTGCCCTGCCCTTCTTCTGGCTGCTGATGCGCCGGGAGCAGAAGCAACTGGTTGCCACCCACCCCGGCCAGCAGGTTGCCGGCAGCTCGCTCCGTTCGCTGGACCTGAAAGCCTTTCTGCCATTGGCCGCTCTTGGCCTGTTCCAGGCGTTTTACCAGGGCAGCTACCTGCTGGCCGTCGACCTGACCGGCGCTGGCATTGCCACCCTGATTTCCCTGTGCCTGCCGCCCGTCCTGGTGGCCATTCTGGCCGCGCCGCTGCTCGGGGAAAAACCGAACCTGCTGACGGTCATCGCAGCACTCGCCGCCATTGCCGGCACCGGCATGCTGGTGGTCAGCGATATGGATACCGCCGGTTCACTGCGCCTTGCAGGTATTCTGATGGCGTTGCTGGCTGCCGCCGTCTATACCGGCTTCACACTGACCAGCCGCTACAACTCTGCCGGCACACCGGTATTCACAACAGCGTTTATCTGCTTTGCCACGGCAGCGTTACTGCTGTTGCCGGTGGTTGCATTCAGTGGAGGTTTTGAAGGGCTGGACACTCTCGGGCTGAAGCACTGGCTGATGATTGTCTACATCGGCGTGGTGCCCACCTGCATCGGCTATGTGAGCTTTTTTAGCGGTATGAAAACCACACCAGCAACCTTGTCCAGCATTATCGTAACGCTGGAGCCGCTGTTTGTGGCGCTGCTGGCCTGGGTGATTCTGGGGGAAGTGTTGGGGCCTGTCGGTATTGCCGGAGCACTGATTCTGACCATTGCGGTGATCGTGGCCTCCCGCTATGGCAAATCCCCGGATACCAGTGCCGAGCACTGATACCGGGGCTACCGCTGGTTAACCCGCGCAGAGATCAGCTGTCTTTGCGCTGTTTTTCCAGCATGTTCGGCTGCAGGATTTCAATCCAGTAGCCGTCCGGGTCTTTGATAAAGGCCAGGCCTTTCATCTTGCCGTCGTCCGGCTTCTTCACAAACTCCACACCCAGTTTTTCGAAACGCTCGCACGCGGCGTAAACATCCGGCACTGCAACACCGATGTGGCCAAAGCCCTGGGGCTGGTCGTTGCCATTGTGGTAAGCGAAGTCTGCATCGTCTTCGGTACCCCAGTTGTGGGTGAGTTCCAGCATGGCTTCGCGCCCGAAGGTGTAGGTTGTGCGATGGGCATCGTCTGCCGGTACAGATTGGGCCTGTTTGTCATCCAGATAGCCGAGGAAGTAGAGCGTGAACTTCATTTCCGGGAAATCCAGTTTACGCACCAGCCGCATCCCCATTACCCGGGTGTAGAAGTCCAGGGAGCGCTCAGGCTCTTTGATGCGCATCATGGTCTGGTTGAACACATAACCTTCGGTTTCCGGTACCGGAGCGTCGTAAAGACCGGGCGCCTGCTCGAAATGCTTGGGCATCGTGGTTTCCCCTTTGGTTTAGAGGGTGATTTTAAGAATTCAACTCCTATCACTGCGTGCGGCTGGCGCCGATTTCAAGGTCATAGACCGCTCCCATGCGACCAGCCGGTTTGTGAAACAGCGCACAGATACCCGCGCCCTCCCCGCCTTGAAAGTACACCTGCACAACAAATAACCGCCCGCCTTGCAAAAGGCACCAGCGCGGGCTCCGGCAAAGACGGGCTGTCCATTCACGATGTCGAGTTCCGGGCGGACATTGATATGCCGGTTTTCAAGATTGGCGGCACCAGTATCGGTACGGTGCAGTTTACCGATTTTGCCATTGCCGACACCACCATGATGGTTTACGGACACTGACAGAGCCTCGCGTGGCACCGTTCACTGGACAATGCCCACGCCGGTCAGGGTAAACTGCCTGCCCTGATACGGCGGGCGAGCAATGGCAAGCGAGACTGACGGCGATTACCAGAAACGGACCTCCTGGCGCAGGCTGACGCTGTTCAGCCTGGTCTTCCTGCTGATGACCGGCGCAGGCCTCTATGCCGTATACGACCGCTTTGCCGGCCGCAGTTTCGAGTTTGATAACCGCCTGCACTCCCCCACCTTATTGATCCCGGCCGCGGCCCTGTTACTGGTGTATTACCTGGCCGATGGCCTGCGCCTGCACTACACCCTTCGGGCGCTCGGCCACCGGCTGCCCTTGCGCAAAGTATTCCGGCTGGTGTTTATCAACCTGTTTTTCTCCAACGTCACGCCCATGGCCACGGGTGGTGGCTTTGCCCAGATCTGGTACCTGACCCGCCACGGCGTGCCGGTTGCCCGCGCCACTGCCGCCACCACGATTCGCACGGTACTGGCGGTGATCTTCATTTTCTCCCTGACTCCGGTCTTTCTGCTCACGCTGGATGTACTCGATGGCGGCGTCTGGTCGTCTGGTGTCGGCACGGCCCTGGCCGTGTTCGTAACACTCTATCTGGGATTTTTTGCGGTGCTGCTGCTCCGCACCCGCTGGCTGATTGCCCCTCTGAGCGCCCTGATTGCCGGGCTTCGCAAGGCCCACCTGATCAACGCCAGCCGCCACGACCGGTGGCAGTTCAAACTGCGCCGGGAAATGCTCCGGTTTGCCCAGTGCTTCAGCGATTACCTGCAAGGTAACCCCCGCGACATCCTGCTCTCGGTGGGCTTTACCGCGCTGTTCCTGCTCAGCCTGTTCAGCTTTCCGGCGCTGCTGATCCATGGTCTGGGCTATGAGGTGAATTACCTGGTCACTCTGGGGCTGCTGGTGGTGACAACCTTCATCATGTACTTCTCACCCACCCCGGGCGCTTCCGGCATTTCCGAAGGGGTGTTCGGCAGTTTCTTCCGGGATATCCTATCGGGTAACCACCTGGTGCTGGTCACCATTGCCTGGCGCTTTCTGACGATCTACCTGGGTATGCTGATCGGCCTGCTGGTGATGCAAAGGGAACTGATCAAAAGCCACCGGAGCGAGTCATGACCCGACGAAACCCGCTGAAACTCCTGTTTTACCTGTGCCTGGTAATTGTCGTGGCCTTGATCGGCTACAAGGTGTACCTGAATTTCTTCAAGCAGGATTTCGAAGCCCTGCACAGCGGGCAGGTGGAGAGAATCCACCAGCGCACACCACCCGGCGAAGGTATCCGCTTTGCAGTAGTCGGCAACATCAACAATTCGGTCGGCATTTTCGAGCGGCGCTTTATTCCGGAACTGAACCAGGCCGGGCTGGATTTCCTGGTTTCCGCCGGCAACGCGGTCAGCGGCGGTGGCGAAGACAAATACCGGGCGCTGTACGGCACCCTGAGCCACCTGGAGATTCCCTACTTACTTACCTTCGGGGCCCACGAATACGAGGACTTCGGCAGCTTCCGGTTCTACGACCACTTCGGGCCACATTTCTACAGCATCCGTACCGGCAATACCCGGCTGATTTTTCTCGACAGCACCGGCAAAACCCCCTGGCGCTGGCAAATACGCTGGCTGAGGGACCTGCTGGCCCACGACACCAGTAACGCCCAGATCCTGTTTGTTGGCCATCCGCTGTTGAAACCGCAAACCCCGATCCTGTTTGACGGAGAAGAAGACTACTTGCAACCGGAAGCCTTTCGCCAGGCGTTGATGCAGCTGGTGAAGGAGCAGGATATCGACCTGGTGCTTTCCGCCAACCTGTCCCTGTATGACGAACAGGAGATTGACGGCACTCCGTACATCACGACCGGCGGCGCCGGAGGCCTGGTACTCAACACAGAAGAGAGCTTCTACCACTACGTTGACGTGTCCGTCTCGCCGAACGGCGAGGTGCAACACCAGATGAAGCGCCTAGAGGTGGGCCAGCACCCCCTCTGGAAACGGCTGGAAGGTTTCTGGTTCTTTATCTACTCCCTGTTCTATACCGGCTTTTTGAACTTCATCCTGATTGTGTCCGTGTTTGTGGCCATCACCATCAAGCTGTACCAGGTGATCTTCATCGGCAAAGACTACTATCCGGACTACGACCTGGACCCTACGCCCTGGCTGGAGAAACCGTTACGGGTGGCCATGTTTACCAACAACTACCTGCCGTTCATTGGCGGTGTGCCGATTTCCATCGAACGATTGCGCAACGGGCTGGAGCAGCTGGGCGACAGCATCCTGGTTGTTGCCCCAAAATACCGCGACCAGTCCGACCAGGAAGATGCGGTGGTTCGCGTGCCCTCGCTGCTGGCCATGGGCGAGAAACGGGAGTTCCGGCTGGCCAATATCTTCCTGGCCCGCATTCGCAAACAGGTTCGGGCGTTCCGGCCTGATGTGATTCACCTGCATCATCCGTTCTGGCTCGGCAGCCTGGGGCTGTTTATGGCCCGCCAGCTCGGCGTTCCGGCCATCTACACCTACCACACCCGGCTGGAGCACTATGCCCACTTCGTGCCCCTGCCCGGCATGCTGTTCCGCAACCTGATTTCCCACGCGTTGATCAAGCGTTTTGCTAACCGCTGCGACGGGGTGATTGTGCCCACCTACTCCACCGAGGAATACCTGCGCATGATCGGAGTAACCACGCCCACCTTTGTGCAGCCCACCGGCATCGAGTACCAACGCTTTCAGTCGGTAGAAAAAGCCGACGTTGATGCCCTGCGCAATAAACTGGGGCTGACCAACGAAAAGGTTTTCATCAGCGTGGCGCGGTTGTCTAACGAGAAAAACATCGATTTCATGATTGAGGCCATCGACCGGCTGAGGAAAGAAACCAGCGTACCGTTCCGTTTCCTGATGATCGGCGACGGGCACCAGCGGGACCGCCTTCAGAAAAAAATTGAAAGCCTGGGCCTGGCAAGCCATTTCACCCTGGCTGGTGCGGTGCAACCGGAGGAAATGGCGATCTGGTACAACCTGGGCGATGCCTTCCTGTTCGCCTCCAAATCCGAAACCCAGGGCATGGTCATCCTGGAGGCCATGTCTGCCGGCTTGCCGGTGGTGGCTGTTCGCGCCAGCGGCATTGAAGACGTGGTGCGCGACGGCCTGAACGGCTACAAGACACCGGAGAACCAGGCTCGCTGGCTCGAGAAGGCCCGGCAACTGCTGGAAGATGACGCACTGCGTGCAGAACTCTCCGACAAGGCCCGCAGCTTTGCCGCAGACTACTCCATCGAACAGTTTGCCCGGGATGTCCGTGGCATTTACGCCACCAGCCTGGCGGCCAGGCAAAAGCGACACTGACCGGCACACGCCGGTGTTGGGCACAGCCGCCTGATCGGTTTACACTGAAAGCACGTAAGCGATATGAGCAACGTCACTTTCAAGACTGGAGAAGCCTGTGAGCGGCATACCTGTTGGCATCAGCACCTGCCTGCTCGGCAAGGAAGTTCGCCACGATGGCGGCCATAAACATTCCCGATACTGCACCCAGGTGCTGTCTAAGCATTTCGAGTTCTGTTCTATCTGCCCGGAGCTGGAAGCGGGCCTTGGCGTGCCCCGCCCGGCCATTCACCTGCGCGAGCACGAAGACGGGCTGCACCTGATTGAAAGCAAAGGCACCAAAGACCACACACAACCCATGCAGGACTTCATCCAGCAGATTTTGCCCTCCCTGGAGAATCTGCGCGGCTATATCCTGATGGCGAAGTCCCCCAGCTGCGGCATGGAACGCATCAAGATCCATAACGCCGAGGGCGCCTTCATGCATCGCGATGGTCGGGGCATGTTCGCGGATGCCCTGATGAAAGCCTACCCGCTGATGCCGGTGGAAGAAGAGGGCCGCCTGCACGACGACATGCTGCGGGAAAACTTTATCGAGCGTGTGTTCGCCTACGACGACTGGATGCAGAACGTGGCCGGCGACCAGCTCACCAAGCAGTCACTGCTGGAGTTCCACCAGCGCCACAAGTTCACCCTGCTGGCACATTCTGAAAAGATCTACCGCCAGTTGGGGCCGATGCTGGCCGATTTGAAATCCGAGCCGCTGGCGCAGATTGCCGAGCGCTATATTCACGGCTTTATGGAAGCCATGACACAGAAAGTGAGCCGGGGCTCCCACGTGAATGCCATGCAGCATTTGCTGGGCTACCTGAAAGACGGTATGTCCGCCGAAGAGAAAACGGTGCTGCTGGAGCAGATTGAAGCCTACCGGCGCGGCGAGATCCCGCTGGTGGTGCCGATGACGCTGCTGCGCCTGGCCCAGCGCAAGGAGCCGGTAGACTACCTGCACACCCAGAAATACCTGACCCCCTACCCGGACGAGCTGGGGCTGCGAAACAACGTATAACCGGTTTCCGCAAACAAAAACGGGGCAGATGGTTAAACCACCTGTCCCGTTTTTTTAACCGACGCTGCTCAGAAACCGTAGAGCAAAGACAGCGACGTTTCGGTGTCGGTCTTGTCTGAACCTTCCGGCGCATCCGATACATTCTTCACCCGGAACGCCACTTTCATGGACAGGCTGTTCACGATGGTGCTCTGCAAGGAGGTCTCAGACTCGGTGATGGTGTTGTTGTAATCCAGGCCGATTTCCGTGCTCAGTTTCTGCCGGAACAGGGAGGTTTCAGACAAACCGTAATCGAACTGGCCTGCCAGCCGCGCGATGGCTTCTTTTTCCACGTCACGACCGGTGTCCACGTCCACCTGCATGAGCTTGTTGTAGCGATAACCGGCGCCGGCAGACAGGTCCAGGAAGGAACGGTCGCCAGACTGCCACACCCGGTTGCCATAACCGGTGGTCAGGGTGGATTCAAAGTCGTAGCCGGAGAAACGGTCATCCTCCCAGGACCCGCGAACAAACCAGTACTGATGGTCGTCGAACTTGCGGTTGGCTTCCAGTGCAGCCTTGTATTCCTCGGCAGTGGTTTGGTCTTCCGCCTCGGTGTACCTGGAACTGAAATCGCCGCTGTTACGCCAGGTGCCGGTTTCGTGAATCAGCCCCAGCCGGCCGTTCACCTTGGTTTCCTCGCTGTTACCGGTGGTCATCAACACACCCAGTTCGGCTTCGCCTTTCCAGTTTCCGCTTTCCTGGGCATGAACCATCGGGGCCAGTGCCATACAGGCGACTACCAGCGGTTTCCTGATCAACATAGTTTCTCCTTGGTTGAGTTTTCTTTAATTCGACGTAGACTTACGTGCGTTTTCCCCCTCCAGACTTCTGCGGGCCTGTTGCTCGCGCTCGGCCTTCTTTCGGGCCTTGCGCTCGGCAATAATGCGGGCCGCTTCGCCACCCACGTGGGCTTCGCCACGTTCCTCGGCCAGACGCATCTGGCGCTCGCGCTCCTTGAACCGGGCTTTCTGTTCCTCGGTCAGGGAGTCGATGCACTGGTGGCAGCTCACACCCTGTTCGTATTCCGGGCGCTGTTTATCGTCTTCGGTAATGGGCCGGCGGCAGGCGTGGCACTGGTCGTAATCACCACGCTCCAGGTTATGGTTGACGGTAACCCGGTCGTCGAATACAAAACACTCGCCCTGCCACAGGCTCTGCTCCTGAGGCACCTCTTCCAGGTACTTCAGAATGCCGCCCTTGAGGTGATACACCTCGTCAAACCCCTGTTCTTTCAGGTAAGCGGTGGACTTTTCGCAACGAATGCCGCCGGTACAGAACATGGCGACTTTCTTGTGTTTTTGCGGGTCCAGATTCTGTTTCACATACTCGGGAAATTCCCGGAAGGTGTCAGTGGCCGGATTGACGGCGTTTTTGAAGGTACCAATCTCCACTTCATACTGGTTACGGGTGTCGACCAGCAGCACTTCCGGGTCTGAAATCAGGTCGTTCCATTCTTTGGGGTCTACGTAGGTACCCACGACGCGTTTCGGGTCGATACCTTGCACGCCCATCGTGACGATTTCTTTCTTGAGTTTGACCTTGGTGCGTTTGAACGGCTGGAATTCCACGAAGGATTCTTTGTAATCCACGCCTTCAAAGCGGTCGTCGCTGGCGATCCAGGCTTTGACGGCGTCGATGCCTTCACGGCTGCCGGCGATGGTGCCGTTGATGCCTTCACAGGCCAGCAGCAGGGTGCCGTGGACGTCTTTTTCCAGCATGAGGTTCAGCAGGGGCTGGCGTAGGTCTTTGTAATCATTCAATACTGCGAACTTGTACAGTGCGCAGACAACGATGTTGTTGCTCATGGTTTTCTCCTGCGGGCCGGATCGTAAATCCGGAGCATGGTTTGTGGTGTTCACGGAAGGGGGCAGAGTTTAACCAACCTGAGTTTGGACGCAAGTAGGTGCTAGCCGTGGAAGGTGCCGTGGATGCCGCCCTGACTGGGGGATGTCTTTCCAAAATACGCTGTGAATACGTCCTTGTACGCTCGGCTCCGCCATCCATGGCTCCGCACGATTTTGGAAAGACATCCCCCACCCAGGGCTAACTCTTCGCCTAGCCGCCGCAACGCATGCTGCGTTACCAGGCGAGAGCTTTAGTCTGCCGTTTTATTCAATTCACGCTCTACGACCGCAGACAACTGCCCCCAACCCGGGCGGGTCAGCTGGATGTTGTCCACCATCACTGTCGGAGTGCTGGAAACACGCATTTGAACGGCAACCTGTAGGCTCTGTTCTACCGCTTCTTTGTGCAGTTCGGTTTCCAGGCAGCGGCGGAAGCGGCGTTCTTCGAGGTCCATGCCGTTGGCGTAGCGGGTGAAGGTGGCTACCGGGTCGTTGGAGCCGCTCCATTCGCCCTGAGCGTCGTAGAGTTTGTCGTGCATGGCCCAGTATTGGCCCTGGTCACCGGCGCAGCGGGCGGCCTGGGCGGCGGGCATGGCGTTCTGGTGTTGGCGCAGGGGGAGGTCGAAGTAGACGAAGCGGACTTTACCGGTTTCGACGTATTCCTGCTTCAAACGCTGGCTGGCTTCGGCGAAGCGGGCGCAGGCGGGGCATTGGTAGTCGGCAAATTCACGCACGACGACTCTGGCGTTTTCGGAGCCAACGGAGGTGCCGTACTGGTCAAGGGAGGCCGGGAAGGGTTCGGCGTTCGCGGCGGCCACCGGCAGTTCGTCGGAGGTCGGGGCCGGTGGGGTTGTGAGGAAGTACAGGGCGGCGGCCACAGCCGCAACAACCACCAATGCACCTGCAATCAGCAGGGGCTTTTTGTTGTTTTTCCTGGCTGGCGAGGGGGCGCCGGTTTGTTTGCGTCGTTTGGCTTCACCCATCTGGGGCTCCTTGTTATACGTTCGGAAACTGGCGGGCGAAGGTTTGGAGTTCCGGGAAGAACGTCAGGAAATTCGCCTCGAGTTCCGGCTCATTGTCCCGAATTTCGTCAATTATTCCAGTGAATTGGTTGGGGAAGCGGATTCGGCCGGCAACCCGGTCCAGGGCGAAGCCAATATTGTCGAGGTCCTGATAGGCGCCAAACCAGTCGTGCTCCACCATACGGCGGGTGACTTTGACCATGGCAGGCGGCATGACCTGTTCGTGGCACTGCAGCTCCTGATAGACCGTCTGCACAAACTCCCCACTCTCGCAGTCGGCAAACCGGCACCAGTGCCGCAACAGGAAGTGGTCGTAGAGAATGTCCAGCGCCACGCCGGCAAAGCGCCGGCGCTGGCTGGAGAACAGCCGCTTGCTGGCCAGCACTTGCGGGTGCTGGTCGGTGAAGCTATCGACTGCCAGGTGGTGGCGAACGCCTTCCAGCACCGGGGGTGGCAAGGCCGCCCAGTCCACACCCCGGGAGAAATCCCCGAGGATGCTGCCCACACGTGCCTCGGGGGAGTCTGGGGCGAGGAAGGTGTGGGCGAGGTGGTTCATACTCAGTCTTCTGCTAGTTCGATTTCTTCGGCAATATAGTCACTCGAAGCCGACCCGGAATATTCGATTTCCAGCAACGGACGCTGACCTGCATTCAGGGCATCTTCCAGAGCGTCACGACTCGTATCATCAAACTCCGCGCCGCTGGTCTCGATCGCAATCCCAAGAACACTAAAAACGGTGCCGGAAACCTCAGTTAGCTCCCCAATTAACTCAAACTCGAGCACCTCGCCGGCTTCAGAATCATCATCCCGCTCAATCCGGAATGCTTCCAGGAACACAACGCCAGACGCACTGGTACGTTCGATACCATCAACCTCCAGCTCGTAGCTGCCGTTCAGGTCTGCCAGTTTCAGGCGCTGATCACTGTCATCGTCACTGATAATGGTCGCGGGGGTAACCTTGACTAGCACGCCACCCACCCGGAAGGTTTCATTAGCCGGGTCCAGAGTATTTACATCGACCACACCTTCAACAGAGGCACTACCTTCACGGGCATCGATTTCCTCTGCCAATACGGTGCCATCATTCCGGAATGTGCCTTCCACCTGAATCAACAGACCTGGCAACAAGTCAGATTCCGTGAGGCCGTCATCAAACTCCGTATCGTTATCTACCTGAACGGTCAGGCCATTGATTTCGAAAGTCCGAGCGCTTGCGCTGTAGGCCGAATTGACTGGCCCTGCAAACTCAATATCGTCACCAGTGCCGCGACGATAGCGGCGAACCTCGCCTTTGTTAACGTTCTCCGCAATGAAATCACTGCCAGAAATCGAGCCTTCGACTTCCACCAGCGGCAGATCGGCGAGGTCGGTCTCACTCGGGTCATCAGCGCTGCCATAGGAAATCAGCTGACCGTTGATGCTGAACTGCTGAAGACTGGTGTCGAGTGAGCCCGGATCAATGCGCCCTTCAATTTCCACGTCGTTTTCAGTGCCATCGAACAGGCCCAGGAAACTCGCTCGATAAACCCCATCGGGCTGGCGCCAGCCGCTCACCCGCACAAAGTCACCGTTGGTCAGAGTGGCCAGGGTCGTTCGTTTGGTGACGGTCTGTTTATCAACAACCAGGGGTTGGCCGTAGATGGTGAAGGTCACCGCATCCACGGCACCGTCAGCATCCAGAATTTGCTGTACATCGGAGACGGGGCCACGGAAGGTATCGTCGTATTCAACAGTATCCGCGTCGCCGGAGCCATCATCACGCCAATCGCCATCAATCCTCAGGATCATGCCTTCTTCAAGCTGATCCTCGCGCTCGATGCCGTCATTGCTGATGACTTCGCCGTCAGTCTCAAACTTCACCCCATTCACAAACACACTACCAAACCCGGAAACCGGCCCGACGCTGGAGCCGGTGCCGCGAATGCCGCCGTCGGCTATACCGATACCGCCGCCTCCACCGCCGCCACAGGCACTGAAAATGCCGAAAGCCACAGGTGCGATGCCAGGGAAAGGCGTTTACGGAGTTGGTCAGACGTCATTGTGCTCTCCCGCCAGCCATCCGGGCCGGCCATGGTTATCAGGTATCGTTAAAGCGACGGCGGGGAATGCCGTTGCTGAACAGGTCTTCAGGCTCAGCCAGTACCGATTCCGGTTCAGGCTGCCCCGCAGGAGCATAGGCGCTGCGTTTTAACAGAACATGACCGCTTTCCAGGGCCTCGACAATGCCCTTGCGCAGGAGTTCGTTCAGCACAACAGCAGACACCAGGTCGGGGTTGGCGCAACGCACCAGGTCGGTAAAGGCGTCATCCCCTTCGGCCAGGGCCAGCAGTATTCTGGGCTGGTGCTGCTCATCCAGGAAGTCACCGGTTCCCAACCAGCAGTTGATCACCTGCCGGGCTCCGGGTGACAGCAAGGTGGTCACCAGCCCGGTCGGCTGCCATCGGGCAGGCTCCACCGTTGTGATCTTCGGGCTCATGAGCGTTTATCTCCGCTGGTGTCCGGTTGTATCGGTTCTTCGAAATAGAAAATGCCAACGCCGGTACGCACTTTGTTGGCGCCTTCACCCTGGTTTCCAGACCCTTGCCGGTCATGGGGCCCCAGCCAGTCGTCCAGTTGTTCCAGCAGCGCCTGGGACCGTTCCGCCGAAATCTCCCGCCACCGTTCAATCACGTCTGCCGGGATGTTGTCGTAGGTCAGGGTCCGCTGGAACAGCGGCGGCTTCCCGGCCGAACGGCTGATCAGGTTGTGATCGATGGTAGCCACAAGATCAGATACGTCTTCACCGAAGATTTGGAGCATATCCTCACTGTCACCGGCCGGTACGTAGGCTCTTTGTTTTAGCTGGAGCCTGCCGGAGTCCGGCTCTACCGCGGCCACGCCCACCCGCATCAGCTCATCCAGCACAGCACGCGGCGTCATGTCGCCACTGTACTTGCGTACCAGTTCGGTGAAGCTGCCGGCACCTTCAAAATCCAGCATGGCGGGCTGTTTGTCGTCAGCCTGATAAGCCGGATCGTGTACCCAGCCAGACACCACACGGGATGCCCGGTTGGCATTAGACCGGGATTCCCGCGCAGGGTTCTGGCCAGCCAGGATTTCCCGCTGGCGTTTGACTTCCTTGCGGGTCAGGCCGGTCATAACCGCTGCCCGGGAATCCGTAGGTTTACGCCGGCCATCACTGAAATCTTCCAGTGCCGCTTCCACATAGGCGCGTTTGACCAGTTCGGAGAATTCGCCGAAAGGCACACCGTTGCGCAACAGCAAACGGGCCAGGGGCCGCAAAATGCGAAACAGTGCTTTGTGGAGGGGGTTGGCATTGGCATCAGTCATGTTTGGGATTGTATTCCCATAGCGATTGTAAAAGCCAGAACGGGCCGCCAGCACTGCGGCCCGTTTCGGGATTACCGGTCAGTCGTCGTCACCGTCATCATCGTCCTCGTCTTCACGCTCGATGGTGAAGGCTTCCAGGTATCCGTCCCGACGGCGACCCTCCACTTCTACATAGTCACCGACCATGAAGGCGTTGATATCGTCTACCCGGCTACGGCGGCCATCGTCATCGTCGTCATCATCAATCAGGGTGCTGGCCGTGAGTTGAACCCGAACGCCGCTGACAATCAGCACTTCACTGGCCAGGTCGATCTGCTCGATCCGGCCTTCCACCTCGTCATCGCCTTCCCGGCCTTCAATTTCCTCGGCCAGCAAGACACCGTTGCGGAAGTCGCCCTCTACCTTCACAAATACACCGTCCTGCAGGCTGCTGGCGCTGATGTCATCGAAATCAGTGTCGCTGTCGATCTGCACCAGCACACCGTTGATGCGGAAGGTTCGGGTACTGCTGTCGTAGTCGTAGAGATCACCGGAGATTTCGACGTCATCGTCGTCATCAAACAGGTCGTCTTCGTCGTCAATTTCTTTGGCCATCAGGATGCCATCCTGCAGATAGCCTTCCACTTCTACCGCCATGCCGTCGCTCAGGTCATCCAGGTCGAAGTCATCGTCGCCACTGGCCAACTCGTAATTGACGGAGAAACCGTTAATGGTGAAGGTTCGGGCTACGGCATCCAGGTTCTGTACCACGCCTTCCAGCTCAATTTCATTGTCATCGTCGAAATCCGGTCCGCTAACCCTGGCGCCCACGTAACTGGCCCGGAAGCTGCCATCGTCCAGTCGCCAGCCGCTCACCCGCACCCGGTAACTCGCTGGGCTGGCCGCCAGTTGCTCCGGGGTTGCGCCACGGAAGACGGTTTCATTGGTCAGGCCAATCACCTGGCCCAGCATTTCAAGCTGGCCGGTATTGGCCGAGGCGTCCCAGCTTGCCGCTGTCAGCGGGCCACGCAGGGTGTCGTCATAGGAAATGTCATCGGCCCGGCCTTCACCCCGGTCGTCCCAGCTGCCTTTCACTTTCAGGATCATGCCCTTGTCCAGCTGGTCTTCCCGCTCGAGCCCGTCATCGCCGTCCACCCTGCCATTGGTGGTAAAGCGAGTGCCGTTCACATATACACTGCCAAAGCCGGTAACCGCACCCACACTGGTGCCCTGGCTGCTGGCTCTGGTGTCAGCGGAACCGGAAGAGCCGGAGCCACCACCGCCACAGGCCGCCAGACCACCCACCAAAGCTCCGGCCATCACCAACTTGATCGCTTTCGAAAGTCCGTTACGTTTCATGTTCCATCTCCAGGCTGATTTCACTCAATCCGGCGCATTCTCACTGCGCGCCGCCCGTTTGGGATATTTTTCCCAAACCGTTGCATGGGAAAATAATCCCAATTTTTGAGATTGTTCAGTTTCTGGATATGAAACTTTTGTGAATCGGGGGGGGGTTTACTCGCCCATCAACTGACGAATCCGTTGATTAAGCCGGTTCACTTCCCGGCGCATGTCCTGCACCTGGTCCAACAGCTCCAGGGACATTGCCAGCCCTGGCAGGTTGAGTTTCAGATCCCGCTGCAGGCGCAGGGCTTTCTGAAGACGCTGGAGTGCGGCCACATCAAACTGCCACTGGCGCACTTCCGGCAGCTCCTGTAGCGGAGTAATCACCCCGTAATTCACCAGTTTGATCACAAACTCCGCGTGGCAGTCACCACGCTCGCAGATTTCGCGCAGGGTGAAGGTGCTGCCGTTGGTGTCGGTCACTTCTACGGTCACTATCTGGTCTTTATTTGTCATGTTCACCCCCACTCACACGTGCAGCTTGCTGCGCGGATTGAAGTCTTTTTCCAGCTCCGCCAGCGTCTCGTAGAGCTTTTCCGCCTCCGGCGTGTGTTGCTCAGGCATGGCCACCTGCAGCACCACAATCTGGTCGCCCGGATGCTTACCGGGGAAGCCCTTGCCTTTCAACCGGAGCTTGCGGCCGCTGGAAGACCCTTTGGGCACTTTCACGTTCACCTTGCCACCCACGGTTGGCACGGTCACCGTGGCACCCAGCGCAGCTTCCCAGGGCGCAACCGGCACCGTTACCAGAACGTCGCGGCCCTCGATGGTGAAATGCGGATGGGGCGCCAGCTCCAGTTCAATGAACAGGTCACCGGGCTCGGCACCGCCCACACCGGGCGCCCCCTGGCCTTTCAGCCTGATGTGCTGGCCCTCCCGCATACCAGCGGGAATTTTCACCTTCAGGGTTTTCTGCCGGGGCATCATCCGGCCGTGGCTGTCGATCTCCTGCACGGTAAACGACACCTGTTTTTCACAGCCGTTAAAGGCCTCTTCCAAAAACAGGGCCAGGCGGGCGTGAACATCTTCCCCGCGCATTCTCGCGCCCTGGCGGAAACCACCACCGAAGTCTGCTCCTGAAAACCCGCCATGCCGGCCTCCGCCAAACATCTCCTCGAAAAACTCACTGAACTGCCGGGCATCGGCTTCGGTATATCCGCCGCCACCAAAGCCAGAGGCACTCTGCCAGCCCGGTGGTGGCTGGAAGGAACCATCGGCCCGGGCGCCGTATTTGCGCAACTGGTCGTACTCGGCTCGCTTTTCCGGATCTTTGAGTACTTCGTAGGCCTCGCCCACGTCCTTGAACTTGTCGCTGGCGTTCTCTTCCTTGCTCACATCCGGATGATATTTGCGCGCCAGCTTGCGGTAGACCTTCTTGATGTCCTCGGGCGTAGCCGACTCGCTCACCCCCAGAACGGCGTAATAGTCTTTGAAGTCCATGTAACCCCTCGCATCTGACCAAAACGTGATCTCTGACTCTTTATATTTGTCGTTGCTGTGGAAATTACAAGCCGCTTCCTTGCAGCCTTGCTGCAGATCAAACACTGAGACCGGGTTCACACCCTTTATCCCGTGGCCGAATCTGACAACCTTTCACCCCTGTTTGCGGTCGAGAAATTCCGGAGCCTGGTCAATAGTTAAGGGGCAGTATTTGTAGACGAATGGTCTGTCTCTTACACACGGAGCTCTAACAATGATAAATAAAGCACGCCGCTGGTCCCTCTCGGCCTTTACCAGCAAATCCCTGAAGCCCGCACTGGCACTCAGTGCCGCGCTGTTGTTTTCCGGTTGCAGCGAACTCGGCTACCTGCTGAGCAACGACAAAGTGACCGATGCCGACAACGACCAGGTGGTCTTTGTGGGCGATTCCATTTTTGCTCCGACCATCGAACGGGAAGAGGAAGAGGGCTTTTTCAGGTTTGAGCGCGAACGCCGCTACGGCTTGAATTAGCAAGCTAACGTCCATCCTCATAATCGCTTATTGCCGTTAGCACACCCAACCCTAACAATGGCGGGCTTTCTCTTCCCTGATTGGATCAAGGAGATCAAATTGAGCGCCGCCAACCACAATTCCGAGTCCGGCCTTCCAACCTGGCTGATCGTCTTTGCGCTGGCGATGGGCGGCTTTGGTATCGGTACCGGTGAATTCGCCATCATGGGGTTGATGCCCAATGTCGCCCAGGATCTCGGCGTTTCTGAGCCACAGGTAGGCCACATTATCTCCACCTATGCGCTGGGCGTAGTAGTCGGCGCACCCATTCTGGCCATTCTCGGTGCGCAACTGTTCCGGCGGCAGCTGCTCATTCTTCTGATGTCCTTCTACGCGCTGGGCAACCTGGCCAGTGCCCTGGCCAGCAATTACGAATCCCTGCTGGTTTTCCGGTTTATCGCCGGACTGCCCCATGGCGCCTACTTCGGTGTTGCCGCACTTGTGGCAGCTTCACTGGTGCCGGTACACAAGCGGGCCAAGGCGGTGAGCCAGATCATGATGGGGCTGACACTTGCACTACTGATCGGCAACCCCCTGGCCACGGTGATGGGGCAATCCATGGACTGGCGCTATGCCTTTGGTTTTGTTGGCCTGGTGTCGTTACTAACCGTGGTGCTGATTACGCTGTTCCTGCCCAAAAACCCCCAGGAACAAAGGCACAGCCCGTTAAGCGAAGTCCGCGCCTTTAACAAACCACAAATCTGGTTTGCGCTGGCCATTGGTGCCATCGGCTTCGCAGGCATGTTCGCGGTGTTCAGTTACCTTGCCCCGACACTGCTGGAAGTCACCCGAGTGGATGCGGTCTGGATTCCCGTGGCCCTGGTGGTGTTCGGGATGGGCGGTTTTGTGGGCAACCTGCTTGGTGGCTGGCTGTTTGACCGTCTGCAATTCCGGGCCGTTGGCGTGATCCTGGTGTTCAGCGCCATGATTCTGAGCGTCTTTCCGTCTGCCACAGGCTCATTGCCCGTGTTACTCGTAGTCTGCTTTCTGACCGCATTAATGGTAGCGCTGGGCCCGGCTCTGCAAACCCACCTGATGGACGTGGCAACCGGCGCCCAGACTCTGGCCGCTGCCTCCCATCACGCCGCGTTCAATCTCGCCAACGCCCTCGGCCCATGGCTGGGCGGGCTGGCCATTACCGCCGGCTTCGGCTGGCAATCTACCGGCTACGTAGGGGCTGCCACCGCCGTGGCCGGGCTGATGATTTTCCTGGTTGCCTGGCGCCGGCCTGAGCCGGTGCCTGAGGCCAGCTAGGCGCTCATTTCTCACGCTACAGTCATTATCATTCACTCCGCTTAGCCAGTAGAATAGCGAGCTTTGAACGCTACCTGCGCGGAAACCGGAGTGAAACCCAGCCAATGCCCTCGCAACCTCTGGCAAATACTGGCCTCAGAGCCAGGCTATTGCGCCAACTGGATGATTCAGCGACAACGCTGAACGGCACCCAGTTGCCCTGCTTCGCAGAGCGCCTGAGCCGGCTGTTTGGCCTGGGCGACACCATGACTCTGGATGCGGCCATTGGTTATCGGGCGAAACAGCCAGGCACGCCTCAGGGCGCCACGGTAGAGCGGTTAACCGAGGAGCTGGCGACAATATGCAGGGCACTGGTTCAGCGTATTCGCGGGTTTGGCGCCGATCTGGAGTTTGACGGTGAACCCGAGCTTGAAGCCGCTCTCAATGCCTGGCTGGCGCTGCAACGCAAAGTGGCGGCCAACAGCCGTCAGTTGCGGGACAAGGTTCGAAAATCGATGAAAGATCAGGGCCCGAAGCTGGCCCACCTGGCCGAATTGGACGCCGTGTTTGATCAAACAATGGCCGGGTATACCGCACAGTGTTTTTCCCATATTCCCAAGGTACTTGAACAACGATTCGAGCACCGATCGACCACCCCGGAGCAAAGCCCCACCCCGGCCACAACGGCCGACTGGTTCCACCGCTACTGCGAGGAAGCGCAGTCTTTGTTACTCGCTGAACTGGATGTTCGGCTGGAACCGGTTCTGGGTTTGCTGGAGGCTTGCCACAAAGAGGTTAACAACACCCCATGAGTAAACTGTTCTTTACCCTGGCGTTTGCCATCGGCCTGGCCGTGGTAGCCTGGATTGGTGCCGGATTTGTCGGTTCCGACCTGCTGGCGCTGGCGTTTACCGGCCTGATTGGCGCCGTTTACTGTCTCGGCTTTGGCGAACTGGTGAATTTCCGCCGACAAACCCGCGAACTGAACGCACAGGTTCATCAGTTACCTGAAAGCCAGGAGCAGGTTAACCACTGGCTTGGCACACTGCCCGCCCCGATGCAGTTCCCGGTGCAACGGCGAATCGAGGGCCATGCCGCCGCATTACCCGGCCCGCAACTGACACCCTACCTGACCGGCCTGCTGGTGATGCTGGGCCTGCTGGGCACCTTTGCGGGCATGATTGTGACCCTGGGCGGCGCCGCCTCGGCGCTGGATAACAGTACCGAACTGAGCGCTATTCGCAGCGCACTGGCCGCACCGATTGCCGGTTTGAGTCTCGCCTTCGGCACCTCCATTGCCGGCGTGGCCGCCTCCGCCATGCTGGGGCTGGCCTCCACCCTGAGCCGCCGGGACCGGTTGCAGGCTTCCCGCGCACTGGATAGTGCTCTGCGCGACAAGCTGCATCATCTATCCGCAGATCATCAACGCCACCAGGCGTTCCAGGCACTGGAAATCCAGGCTCAAGCCTTACCGCAGATGGCCTCGGCCATGGAACGCATGACGGCGCGCATGGAGCAGCTCGGCGAGCAACTGGAAACGTCCCTCACCCGGAACCAGCAGGAATTCCACAGCACGGTCGGCAGTCACTACCAGACCCTGGCTGATTCCGTGGCCCAGTCCCTGAAATCGGCACTGGATGACAGCGCAAAGCAGGCCTCTGAACGGGTTGAACCCATTGTGATTCATGCCATGGAGCAGCTTCAGAAAGATGCTCATAACCTTCAGCAAAGCTGGGCCAAGGATGCCCGCCAGCAGTTAGCGGAGCTGACCTCCGCTTTCCAGAAAACCACTGTTGAGGCTGGGGAGCGCTGGCAGCAGAATCTGAGCGCGCAGCAGACCCAGAACCAGGAGACGCTGGCTCAATACCAGAGCCACTTCCAGACCAGCAGCACCAGCTTGATCGAGCAGCAACAGGCCGGGCTCGCAGAACTTGTCAGCACCATTAGCGCTCAACTCGATAAGCTCCGTAACCAGGAAAGCGAGCACGCCCGAGTCACAAGCGAGCGGATGGGGCAACTGGAAGCAACAGCTGCCCGCCACCTGACAGAGCTGGGCACCGCCCTGGAAGCGCCCATGACCCGCCTGATTGAGACGGCCTCGGAAACACCGAAGGCCGCCGCCGAGGTGATCCGACAGCTGCAGTCGGAAATCGCCCGCAACAGCGAGCGGGAAAACGAGCTGCTGGAGGAACGCCAGCGACTGGTTCAGGAACTGGACACTCTGCTGGAGAACCAGCGCAGCACCGCTGACAGTCAGCGGGAGGCGGTGGATACCCTGATCACCGGCGCCGGCGAAACCCTGACCGGCATCAGCGAACGCTTCAACACCCTGATCCAGGAACAGAGCCAGCAACTGGGCAAACTGGGCGACGACATCACCGGCAGCAGCCAGGAAGTCGGCGCCCTGAGCGATGCCTTCGCGCAGGCCATTGAGCTGTTCAGCCAGTCCAACCAGCAGGTCATCGGCAGCCTGGCGGATATCCAGAAAGCGCTGGACAAGGCCGGTAACCGGCACGATGAGCAACTGGCTTACTACGTCGCCCAGGCCCGTGAGGTGATTGATCTCAGCGTCAGTGCCCAGAAGGACGTCATCGATGCCGCCGCAGCACTGCGCCGGGCAGAACCCAGCGAGGCCGGCTGATGGAACAGCTGCAAGGCGGCGAACAACAATCGGCACCGGTCTGGGCCATATTCTCGGACTTGATGGCTGCTTTGGTGGGTATTCTGGCGCTGATTCTGGTGTGGGTGATCGGCATTCAGCTGGAACTGAGCCAGTCCCTGGCCCAGGAAATCGAGAAACGGGAGGCGGAAGAACAGCGCAGGATCGCCCTGGAGCAGGCACTGGAGGACCCGCTCACCAAGGGGCTGGTGACTTTCCGGGATGGCCGCATCGGCATCAGCGGCAACGTGCTGTTCGAGCTGAATTCAGACCAGTTGCAGGCCGAAGGTGAAGAAGTGCTGGAATCGCTGATTCGACCGTTACAGGCCTACCTGGAACAGCACGACGAGCTGCTGATGGTGAGTGGCTTCACCGACGACTTGCCGATGCATCCGGGCAATCGTTATCAGGACAACTGGGGTCTGTCGGCCCAGCGGGCCCTGACGGTTACCCGAACCCTCACAGAGCTGGGCTTGCCCAATGACCGGGTATTCGCTGCCGCCTTTGGTCCTCACCACCCGGCAGTGCCCAACGTCGATGCGGAATCCCGGGCCCAGAACCGGCGGGTGGAAATCAGTACCGTGCCCCGGGCGCCTTCGGCTTCCACGGACGCTGAAACAGGGGAAGGTGATTGACCATGAGCGAAGCCCCCGGCCCCTCCTTGCTGGAAAGCCTGAGGCAAAACGGCGCTGATCAGAATAACCCGGTCCGGTTCCGCTATCTGGAGTCTCTCGAGCAAAGGCTGCGCTCAAAAGGGCTGCATCAGGGAACGACGCACTGGCGGAAGCTGGAACAGGCGGTATCGGACTATCAGGCAACGTTCGATGGTGCCTGCCAGCCTGAGCCCACACCCGCTGTTAGCGAGCCTTCTCCTCTGTCTTCACTTCTGAACCGGTTGAATCAAACGGTAGAACCGTCGGTTGAAGCTCCGCGATCGGCCCTGGAACAACGGGTGTTCGGGCAGCAGACAGAAGAGCAGCCACAGGCACACCCGGCATCAAGCCCCAATAACCCGCGCCCGCTGAAAGCCATGATCAGAGCGAAGGCGGAACAAGGCAATCACGTTCTTGACGAGCGAATCCGACACGCCATTGTGAGCACTCCGAAAGAAGCAGGGCCGATGAATGCGCATCGTTTGGTGAGCCGCGCTATTGCTGAAATGCAGAAGCTTTCGCCGGAGTATCTGGAGCGATTTGCTCGTTATACCGATACGTTGCTCACATTGGAGCGGCTGGCGAGAAAGGGATAGAAAAAAGCCCCCGGGTTACGGGGGCTTTGAGCAGAGGGCTTACTTAACCTTAGGGTCCAGCTCGCCAGCCTCATACCGCTCGAACATTTGCTCGAGGTTCAGAGGCTTGATCTTGCTGGCCTGGCCGGCACAACCGAAGGCTTCGTAGCGCGCTACGCAGATATCGGTCATGGCGACCATGGTGGCCTTGAGGAATTTGCGCGGGTCGAATTCGGCCGGGTTCTGGGCCATGAAGCGACGAACGGCGCCGGTAGAGGCAAGGCGCAGGTCGGTGTCGATGTTGACTTTGCGCACGCCGTGTTTGATGCCTTCGACGATTTCTTCCACCGGTACACCGTAAGTTTCCGGGATCTCGCCACCGAATTCGTTGATCACCTTCAGCCACTCCTGGGGTACGGAGCTGGAGCCGTGCATGACCAGGTGGGTGTCCGGGATGCGGGCGTGGATGGCTTTGATCTGGTCGATGGCCAGGATGTCACCTGTGGGCGGACGGGTGAACTTGTAGGCGCCGTGGCTGGTGCCGATGGCAATGGCCAGGGCGTCGACCTGGGTTTTCTGGACGAAGTCGGCGGCTTCTTCGGGATCGGTCAGCATCTGGCTGTGGTCCAGGGTGCCTTCGGCGCCAATGCCGTCTTCTTCGCCGGCCTGGCCGGTTTCGAGGGAGCCCAGGCAGCCCAGTTCACCTTCTACGGAGACACCACAGGCGTGGGCCATTTCAACGGTGCGACGGGTAACATCTACGTTGTATTCGTAGCTGGTCGGGGTTTTGCCGTCTTCACCCAAGGAGCCATCCATCATCACGGAGCTGAAGCCAAGCTGGATGGAGCGCTGGCACACGGCCGGACTGGTGCCGTGGTCCTGGTGCATAACCACGGGGATGTGCGGCCATTCTTCGATGGCGGCCAGGATCAGGTGGCGCAGGAACGGCGCACCGGCGTATTTGCGGGCACCGGCGGAGGCCTGGACAATGACTGGGGAATCGGTTTTGTCGGCGGCTTCCATGATGGCGCGCATTTGTTCGAGGTTGTTTACGTTAAAGGCTGGCACACCGTAACCATGCTCGGCGGCGTGGTCCAGAAGTTGCCGCAGCGATATCAGGGCCATGGGTTGTCTCCTTCGTTGACTTTTGATGTTTGGATTCTTTGTTACCGCCGACTCTTTGCCTGTCTTCAGGGTTTGGAGTCTGCGGCGGCAACTCGTTTATTCGCCTCTTTCTTCCAGTACGGCTACTGCCGGCAGGGTTTTGCCTTCCACGAATTCGAGGAATGCGCCGCCGCCGGTGGAGATGTAGGAGATCTTGTCAGCTATGCCGTATTTGTCAACGGCGGCAACGGTGTCGCCGCCGCCGGCGAGGGAGAAGGCGTCGCTTTCGGCGATGGCTTCTGCCAGTGCCTTGGTGCCGTTGCCGAATTGGTCGAATTCGAATACGCCAACCGGGCCGTTCCAAAGGATGGTTTTGGCGTTCTTGAGCAGGCTCGCGAACTGGCCGGCGGTTTCCGGGCCTACGTCGAGGATCATGTCGTCGGCGCTGACGTCGGAGATGTTTTTCACGGTGGCGGTGGCGGTTTCGGCGAATTCGCTGGCAACCACTACGTCTACCGGCAGCGGGATTTCAACGCGGCTGGCGATGTCTTTGGCGGTGTCGACCAGGTCGTGTTCGCACAGAGACTTGCCTACCGGGTGGCCGGCTGCGGCCAGGAAGGTGTTGGCGATGCCGCCGCCGACGATGATCTGGTCACACACTTTTTCCAGGGCGTTGAGGACGTCCAGTTTGGTGGAGACTTTGGAGCCACCAACGATGGCAACTACGGGCTTGGCCGGGTTGTCGAGGGCCTTGCCGAGGGCGTCCAGTTCGGCTGCCAGCAGGGGGCCGGCGCAGGCTTCGGGGGCGAATTTAGCCACTCCGTGGGTGGAGGCCTGGGCGCGGTGGGCGGTGCCGAAGGCGTCCATCACGTAGACATCGCACAGGGCAGCGTATTGCTTGGCGAGGTCTTCGTTGTCTTTCTTTTCGCCTTTGTTGAAGCGGACGTTTTCAAACAACACCACTTCGCCGTCGGCCACTTCAACGCCGCTCAGGTAGTCTTTGATCAGGCGCACTTCCTGGCCTAGCAGGGTGCTCAGGTGCTCGGCTACGGGCTTCATGGAGGAGGCTTCGTCGTACACGCCCTCTTCCGGGCGGCCCAGGTGGGACATCAGCATGACTTTGGCGCCGGCGTCTTTGGCGGCCTTGATGGTCGGCAGCGAGGCGCGGATACGGGCGTCGCTGGACACTTTGCCGTCTTTGACCGGTACGTTCAGGTCTTCACGAATCAGAACCCGCTTGCCGGCGAGGTTCAGGTCAGTCATTTTTTTGATGGCCATAATCAGGTTCCGTAGTTATGGGTTCACAGGTGCAAATTGTTAAGCCTTGGGTGGGGTCTGACCCCGTTCGGCATACTTTCAAGCTATGGTTGGGGTCTGACCCCGTTCGGGGTCAGACCCCTTTGTATCCGTCTTGTTTGGCAACCACGCCTGGCTGACATCCAGCATCCGGTTGGCGAAGCCCCATTCATTATCGAACCAGCACAGTACTTTCACCATGGTGCCGCCGGTCACTCGGGTCTGGCCGCCGTCGACCACGCCGGAGTGGGCGTCGTGGTTGAAGTCGGAGCTGGCCAGGAGTTCGTCGGTGTAGCCGAGAATGCCTTTGAGCGATCCGTTAGCGGCGTTTTTCAGCAGCTGGTTTACTGCCGCAACATCGGTTGCTTCACGTACGTTCACCACCATGTCTATAGCAGACACATTCAGCGTTGGCACGCGCATGGCCACCGAGCTGAAGCGGCCTTCCATGTGGGGCAGCAGGCGCTCGATGCCTCGGGCCAGTCCTGTGTCTACCGGGACGATATTATGAAGCGCGCTGCGGGTGCGGCGCAGGTCCTGGTGGTGGTAGGCGTCGATCACTGGCTGGTCGTTCATGGCGGCATGGATGGTGGTGGTGCTGCCCTGTTCTACGCCGAAGGCGTCGTCCAGCACCTTGATCACCGGTACCAGGCAGTTGGTGGTGCAGGAACCTGCAGCCACAATCACATCCTGCGGGTTAAGGTCACCATCGTTGATGCCATAGACCACGGTGCGGTCAACATCCGGGTCACCCGGCTGGGAGAACAGTAGGCGCAGGGCACCGGCTGCGATGTGTTTTTCCGCAGTTGTCCGGTCCGAGTAGGCGCCGGAACATTCCAGCACCAGATCCACATCCAGCAAACGCCAGGGCAGTTCCGCCGGGTCCGGGTGACGCAGTACTCGAATGCGGTCGCCGTTCACCACCAGGTTGTCGCCATCCACCGCCACCTCACCGTGAAACCGCCCGTGGGTGGAGTCGTATTTGGTCAGGTGAGCGATGGTGTCGATGTCTGACAACTCGTTGATCGCGACCACCTGCAGGTAATCGCGATAGCCGTTTTCATACAGTGCCCGCAACACGCACTGGCCGATACGGCCGTACCCGTTGATGGCGATTCGAAACGGCGTTGAGTTGCTCATCAGGCGTCCAGCAGTTCCGCAGCCACTTCAAGAATGTTATCGACGGTGAAGCCGAATTCCTTGAACAGCTCGCCAGCCGGCGCAGACTCACCAAAGGTGGTCATGCCGACAACCCGGCCGTCCAGGCCAACGTACTTGTACCAGTAATCGGCGATGCCGGCTTCGATGGCGATACGGTTGGTGACTTCCAGCGGCAGTACCTGTTGCTTGTACTCGGCGCTCTGGGCGTCGAACACGTCGGTGGACGGCATGGAAACCACACGCACGGCCTTGCCCTGCTCTCGCAACTTGGCGGCAGTGTCCTGGGCCAGGCCCACTTCAGAGCCGGTGGCGATCAGGATCAGTTCCGGGGAGCCTTCGCTGTCAGACAGCACGTAGCCACCCCTGGCGACGTTGGCCAGTTGTTCTGCATCACGCTGCTGATGCGGCAGGTTCTGACGGGAGAACACCATGGCGGTTGGGCCGTCGTTGCGCTCCAGGGCGGCTTTCCAGGCTACCGCAGATTCCACGGCATCGGCCGGGCGCCACATGCTCATGTTGGGCGTGGTGCGCAGGCTGGCCATCTGCTCGATGGGCTGGTGGGTGGGGCCGTCTTCGCCCAGGCCGATGGAGTCGTGGGTGAATACATAGATGGAACGCTGCTTCATCAGCGCGGCCATGCGCACCGCGTTACGGGCGTATTCCATGAAGATCAGGAAGGTTGCGCCGTAAGGAACAAAACCGCCGTGCAGGGCGATGCCGTTCATGATCGCAGCCATACCGAACTCACGAACGCCGTAGTAAATATAGTTACCGGAGGCGTCTTCTTTGCTCACGCCTTTGCAGCCAGACCAGATGGTCAGGTTGGAACCGGCCAGGTCGGCAGAGCCACCCATCAGTTCCGGCAGCAGCGGGCCGTAGGCATTCAGTGTGTTCTGGGAGGCCTTGCGGGAGGCGATGGTGTCGCCCTTGTCCTGGCACTCCTGGATGTAGGCCTGGGCTTTCTCGGCAAAGTCCGCCGGCAGCTCGCCCGCCATACGGCGCTTGAACTCGGCCGCCAGTTCCGGCTCGGCCTTTTCGTAGGCGGCGAACTTGTCTTCCCAGGCTTTCTGGGCCGCTGCGCCTTTCTCTTTGGCATCCCAGGCGGCATAGATTTCAGAGGGCACTTCAAACGGGCCATGCTGCCAGCCCAGAGCCTCGCGAGTCAGGGCGATTTCATCGTCACCCAGCGGGGCACCGTGGCAATCTTCCTTGCCCTGCTTGTTGGGGGAACCAAAGCCGATGATGGTCTTGCAGCAGATCAGTGTCGGCTGCTCGGTGTTGGCCCGGGCCTGTTCAACAGCCGCGCGGATGGCGTCGGCATCGTGGCCGTCAACGTCCGGAATTACCTGCCAGCCGTAGGACTCAAAACGCTGCGGAGTATTGTCGGTAAACCAGCCTTCCACTTCGCCGTCGATGGAAATGCCGTTGTCGTCGTAGAAGAACACCAGCTTGCCAAGGCCCAGGGTACCGGCCAGGGAAGCCACTTCGTGGGAGATGCCTTCCATCAGGCAGCCGTCGCCCAGGAACGCATAGGTGTAGTGGTCCACAATGTCGTGGCCCGGGCGGTTGAACTGCGCCGCCAGGGCTTTTTCAGCGAGCGCGAAACCAACGGCGTTGGCGATGCCCTGGCCAAGCGGGCCGGTGGTGGTCTCAACGCCCGGGGTGTAGCCGTATTCCGGGTGCCCCGGAGTCTTGGAGTGCAGCTGCCGGAAGTTCTTGATGTCGTCAATGCTAACGTCGTACCCGCTCAGGTGCAGCAGGGAGTACTGCAGCATGGAACCATGGCCGTTAGACAGTACAAAACGGTCACGGTTGGCCCATTGCGGGTTGGCCGGGTTGTGGCTCAGGTAATCGTTCCACAGTACCTCGGCGATATCCGCCATACCCATGGGCGCACCCGGGTGGCCGGACTTGGCTTTCTGAACCGCATCCATGCTCAGCGCGCGAATGGCGTTGGCGAGATCTTTACGGGACGGCATTGACAATTCTCCAGTGTTTTTCAGGAAAAGACTTCAAGCTGCAAAAACTGCTCAAAAAGAAGGCGCGTATTTTCGCCGATTACTGTGTGCCGGGGCAAATCCATATGTAGTGGTTTTCCGATGGCGGCGGCACAAACTCGCCAAAGCAACTGATTTCACAAAGCCATAAACCTATATCAAAAAATTTTGATATGGCTATTGATCGACCAACCAATCACCCCTACACTTGCCAACCATGACCTCACTCAATGCACATGCTAACGAACTGTCCTCTGTGGACACCCTGGCACCGATCTTCAAGGCGAGCGGAGACCCCCTGCGCCTGGAGATCCTGCGGGTGCTGCGCCGTGACACCTTCGGTGTGCTGGAGCTGAGCCAGATGTTTGATATGCGCCAGTCCGGCATGAGCCACCACCTGAAGGTGATGCACAAAGCCGGGTTGCTGGAGCCCCAGCGGGAAGGCAATGCCATTTTCTACCGCCGCCCCCTGAACCTGGACGGCGACAAGCTGGCAGACCAGGCCATCCGGCAGATTTTCGAGACCGTAGACCGGGTGCCCTTGCCTCCGCAGTTGGACGACAAAATCGAGGCCATCCGCGAGCAGCGGGCGGAACAGTCCCAGGCCTTCTTCTCCCGGCATTCGGAGCAGTTCCGGGAACAGCAGGAACTGATCGCCGCCTTTGACCTGTATGCGGAGCCCACCGCCGAGCTGATCCGCAAGCGGGCAGCACGGCAGGACTGGCGCAGCGTGCTGGAAATCGGCCCCGGTGAAGGCGGCTTCCTGCCGGTGCTGTCACAACTGTTTGATCATGTGGTGGGGCTGGATAACAGCAAGGACATGCTGGCCAAGGCCACCCGCACCTGTATTGAGGAACGGCTGAACAACGTCGACCTTATTGAAGGTGTCACCGACACGGTACTGGCCCGGGGCGATGCCTTTGACCTGATTGTCGCCAACATGGTGCTGCACCACGTACCCAGCCCGGCGGACATCTTTCTGGACGCCGCAGCTCTGATGAACAGCGGTGGCTGTTTTATCGTCAGCGACCTGTGCAGCCACGACCAGGACTGGGCCAAGGAGAACTGCGGCGACCTGTGGCTGGGCTTCGAGCCGGAAGAACTCACCGCCTGGGCGGCCGATGCCGGCCTGACTGCGGGCGAGCAACTGTTTATCGGCCTGCGCAACGGCTTCCAGGTGCAGGTACGGGAATTCTGGAAAACGTCTGGAACGGCCTGAAGCCCGCGCAGACACTAGAACATCAAAAAACTTTGATATTGACGTACGTAGAATTACGTACACCGATTTTGAAAACGCTCACAGAGGAGCACCACTATGTCTGACTACAACATTTTCACCTCCGAGTCGGTCTCTGAAGGCCATCCGGACAAACTGGCCGACCAGATCTCCGACGCGGTACTGGACGCCATCCTGACCGACGACCCGCACGCTCGCGTAGCTTGCGAAACCATGGTGAAAACCGGTGTGGCCATCGTTGGCGGTGAAATCACCACCAGTGCCTGGGTAGACCTGGAAGACCTGGTGCGTGGCGTGATCAAAGACATCGGCTACACCTCCTCCGAAGTGGGCTACGACGGCGACACCTGTGGTGTCATCAACATTATCGGCAAGCAGTCGGTGGACATCGCCCAGGGCGTTGACCGCCAGAAGCCGGAAGACCAGGGCGCCGGCGACCAGGGCCTGATGTTCGGCTATGCCAGCAACGAAACCGGCGTGCTGATGCCAGCTCCGATCACGTTCTCTCACCGGCTGGTGCAGCGCCAGGCCGAGGCCCGCAAGAGCGGCCTGCTGCCGTGGCTGCGCCCGGATGCGAAAAGCCAGGTGACCTGCCGCTATGAAAATGGCCGGGTTGCCGGCATCGACGCGGTGGTCCTTTCCACCCAGCATGATGAAGATGTTACCCAGGAAGATCTGAAAGAAGCAGTGATGGAGTTGATCGTCAAGCACACCCTGCCGGCCGAACTGCTGCACAAAGACACCGAGTTCCACATCAACCCGACCGGCAAGTTCGTAATCGGCGGCCCGGTTGGCGACTGTGGCCTGACCGGCCGTAAGATCATCGTAGACACCTACGGCGGCATGGCCCGCCACGGTGGCGGCGCGTTCTCCGGCAAAGACCCCTCGAAGGTTGACCGCTCTGCCGCCTACGCTGGCCGTTACGTAGCCAAGAACATCGTGGCCGCTGGCCTGGCTGAGAAGTGCGAGATCCAGGTGTCCTACGCCATTGGTGTGGCCCAGCCGACTTCCATTTCCCTGAACACCTTCGGCACCGGCAAGATCAGCGACGACAAGATCATCGAGCTGGTACGCGCGCACTTCGACCTGCGCCCGTACGCGATCACCAACATGCTGGACCTGCTGCACCCGATGTACCGCGCCACAGCAGCCTACGGCCACTTCGGCCGTGATCCGTACGAGATGACCGTTGGCGGCAAGACCTTCACCGCGTTCCCGTGGGAAAAGACCGACCGCGCTGCGGCTCTGAAGGATGCTGCAGGTATCTAACGAATGACTCTGGATTCTTGTCGCGGCCCAGCCCTCTCATTTTTGGAGTGGGCGGCGGCAAGGAACGTCTTTCCGGGACACGCTCAAGCCATCCGTGGGCGCTTAGCTTTGGCCATCCATGGCCAAAGATAGTCCCGGAAAGACGTTCCTCACCACCGCTTTCATAATTGTGGTTAGGGCTTATCCGAAATTCTTTCAAGCACCCGACTGAAAGAAGACCAAGTTTGAATTTACGGCGTACCGGAGACGGCAAACGCCAAAAGTTATGAAAAGGAGATGGGGAACGTCTTTCGCGGAATTTCGAAGGCCATGGATGGCCTGAGAGAAGCGCACAGGGATGTGCTTGTAGCGGTTCCGCGAAAGACGTTCCCCATCTCCGACTCCACCAATACAAGCGGTACCCGACAATTTTCCGGGACCACAGGCAAAGGCTGACAGGAGAACACCATGAGCACTCCGAACAATTTCGACGATTACAAAGTCCGCGACATCGAACTCGCCGGCTGGGGCCGCAAGGAAATCAAGATCGCCGAAGGCGAAATGCCCGCCCTGATGAAACTGCGTGAGAAGTACAAAGCCGAGCAGCCGCTGAAAGGCGCCAACATCATGGGCTGCATCCACATGACCATCCAGACTGCCGTGTTGATTGAAACACTGGTCGAGCTGGGCGCTGATGTGCGCTGGTCTTCGTGCAACATCTTCTCCACACAGGACCAGGCTGCTGCCGCCATCGCAGCCCAGGGCATTCCCGTGTTCGCGTGGAAGGGTGAAACCGACGAAGAATACGAATGGTGCCTGCACAAGACCGTGGGCGCAGACGTAGACGGCTGGGAACCGAACATGATCCTGGACGACGGCGGCGACCTGACCGAGCTGCTGCATAAGGAATACCCGCAGGTAATCGCCAAGTGCCACGGCGTGACCGAAGAGACTACCACCGGCGTGCACCGTCTGCAGGAAATGCTGCGCGACGGCACTCTGAAGATCCCGGCCATCAACGTCAACGACTCGGTGACCAAGTCCAAGAACGACAACAAGTACGGTTGTCGTCACAGCCTGAACGATGCCATCAAGCGCGCCACTGACCACCTGCTGTCCGGCAAGAAAGCGCTGGTGATTGGTTACGGCGACGTGGGCAAGGGTTCTGCCCTGTCCCTGCGTCAGGAAGGCATGATCGTGAAGGTAACGGAAGCCGACCCGATCTGCGCCATGCAGGCCTGCATGGACGGTTTTGAAGTGGTATCCCCGTACATCGATGGCATCAACACCGGTACCGAGCAAGGCATCAACACCGACCTGCTGGGCACCACTGACCTGCTGGTGACTACCACCGGTAACGTCAACGTGTGTGACGCCAACATGCTGAAGGCGCTGAAGAACGGCGCTGTGGTGTGCAACATCGGCCACTTCGATAATGAAATCGATACCGCCTACATGCGCAAGAACTGGGAGTGGGACGAGGTCAAACCGCAGGTACACGTGATTTACCGCGACAAGGCCAGCAACGACCACCTGATCCTGCTGTCCGAAGGCCGCCTGGTAAACCTGGGCAACGCCACCGGTCACCCGTCGCGCATCATGGACGGCTCGTTCGCCAACCAGGTGCTGGCACAGATGTACCTGTTCGAGCGCAAGTTTGCGGACCTGCCTGAAGAGTCCAAGGCCAAGGGCGTTTACGTCCAGGTTCTGCCCAAGCAGCTGGATGAAGAAGTGGCCCGCGCCATGGTGGAAGGCTTTGGTGGCGTGATCACCAAGATGACTCCGGACCAGGCAAAATACATCGGCGTACCGGTCGAAGGCCCGTACAAGCCGGAAAGCTACAGGTACTAAGCGGAAACGATCATGGAATCCCAGAAGCAATTCAAACGCCGCTTCAGCTTCGAGTTTTTCCCGCCCAAGACCGATCAGGGCAAGGAGAAACTTCAAGTTGTGCGCGACCAACTGGCCGAGGTGAACCCGGATTTTTTCTCGGTCACCTTCGGCGCCGGCGGCTCCACCCGGGACCGCACCATTGAAACCGTGCTCAGCCTGCACAAGCAGGGTATTTCCACAGCACCGCACCTGTCCTGCGTGGGGGGAACCCGCGCAGAGATCGGCGAGCTGCTGGATCTGTATAAAGAGAACGGCATCAACCGGATCGTTGCTCTGCGCGGCGATCTGCCCTCGGGCATGGGGGCGTCTGGTGAGCTGCGGTATGCCAACGAGCTGGTGGAATTCATCCGGAACCACAGCGGTGATCACTTCAACCTGGAAGTGGCCGCCTATCCCGAGTTCCATCCTCAGGCCCGCAGTGCGGAAGATGATCTGAAGAATTTTGCCCGCAAGGTACAGGCCGGTGCCAACAGCGCCATCACCCAGTACTTCTTCAATGCGGACAGCTACTTCTATTTCATCGACCGTCTGGAGAAGATGGGCGTCACCATTCCGGTGGTGCCGGGCATCATGCCCATCGTCAACTTCTCCAGCCTGGTGCGTTTCTCTGACATGTGCGGCGCGGAAATCCCTCGCTGGATCCGCAAGCAGCTCGAAGCCTACGGCGACGACACCGACAGCATCCGCAAGTTTGGTGAAGAAGTGGTCACCGAAATGTGCGAAAAGCTTCTGAAAGCCGGGGCTCCGGGGTTGCACTTCTACACCCTGAACCAGGCCGAACCCAGCCTTTCCATCTGGAAGAACCTGGGTATCAGCGACCGCGAAAAGATTGCCTTCTAAGGCATTCTTCAAAGCAGTACAAAGAGGGGCTTCGGCCCCTCTTTCGTTTTCTAACCAGCTGATTTCCTGCAAATCCTTTCAAGATGGACGAACCTGTATCTGATGCATCCCCATCAATGTTCCCTGTGCAATACCGAACAAACCGGTCATAGCGCAGCCTGCCTTACCGGGCAGACGGAACCACAATAAGAGAAAGGAGCAAGCATGAGTACAACATGGCAGTAGGCCCGCTGTATGAAGGCCAGCAGTACGGTATCGCCCTGAAAAAAGGTAGCGAATGGGTTGGCCCGGTTAACGAGGCCCTGGCAGAAATCAAGGAAGACAGCACCTACAAAACCATTTACGAAAAATGGTTCCTGCGCTGGCCGGCGACCGCCTACATCGAAATTTTTCGCGGTACTCCGATCCTGGTCCAGGTCCTGTTTATCTTTTACGGCCTGCCCGACCTGATCGGCGGCCCGATCGATCCCCTGACCGCCGGTATCGCAGCCATTGCGCTGAACTCCGGCGCCTATATTTCGGAAGTGGTTCGCGGTGGTGTTCAGTCCATTGCCAAAGGCCAGAGCGAAGCAGGCCTTTCCCTGGGCCTGTCCAGAACCCAGACATTCTGGTCCATCATCTGGCCCCAGGCATTCCGCCGGATGATTCCACCGCTGGGCAACCAGGCCATCGTCAGCATCAAGGACACGTCTCTTTTCTCGGTCATTGGTGTGGGCGAGATGGTCCGCCAGGGTCAGATCTACATTGCCAACACCTTCACCGCGTTTGAGGTGTATTTCGTGGTCGCGATCCTGTATCTCGCCATTACCCTCTCTCTGTCCCTGCTTCTCCGCTACGTCGAGCGGCGCGGACTGGTCTCTGTCTGAAGGAAAGGTACCCATGACTCATATTGTAGAAATAAAGGGCATGAACAAGTACTTCGGCAACCTGCATGTCCTGAAAGATATAGATTTAACCGTCGAACAAGGCGAAGTGGTGGTCATTATCGGCGCCAGTGGCTCCGGTAAGTCCACCCTGATCCGCTGCGTCAATGGCCTGGAAGAGTTTGAATCCGGTCATCTGAAGGTGGATGGCCACGAGCTTGCGCCAAAGAGCGGTAATCCGAAAGCCCTGGCCGAGATCCGCAAGGAAGTCGGTATGGTATTCCAGCAGTTCAACCTGTTCCCGCACCTCACGGTGAAGAAGAACATCATGCTGGCACCCCGGAAGGTCAAGAGCGAATCACCGACAGTTGCCAATGCCCGGGCCCTGGCCATGGAACCGCGCCTGATGCTGTTCGACGAGCCAACGTCAGCCCTGGATCCGGAAATGATCGGTGAAGTGCTGGACGTCATGCGCGAGCTGGCCAAAGAAGGGATGATCATGATGGTCGTCACCCACGAAATGGGCTTTGCCCGCGAAGTGGCCGACCGGGTGATCTACATCCACGAGGGCCAGATTGTCGAGCAAGGCAAACCCGGAGACGTCTTCGACAACCCCCAGAACGAACGCACCCAGTCATTCCTGTCACGGGTACTCGCGCACTGAGCTAAGCCGCCCAGGCAAAGCCCCTGCTTCCGGGGGCTTTTCTTCAGGTTTTTCTTTTTTCAGGGTCGACTAATTGGTTTTCTGTAACTTTTTCGCAATGTTAGCCTAATATACTTACCCCGGTGTTCCAAAATACACAAGCAAACCGACAAGGTAAGAGAAAACCATGGCTAAGTTTTGAAGAGGGTGATGGAAAATACAGTGACGTGGGGCTGGCCACAACCGACGGCGAGCAAACGACGCTGGGTGTCAACTACTACGCCAATAAGAATGTCCGACTCGGCATGAGCTACATGGATGGCGAGCAAGCCAGCGGCGAAAGCGGAGATGAGGTCCGTGCGCGGTTCCAGTATGCGTTTTGATCATGCATGATCCCCGGTTCCGCTTATGTAAGGCTCAAGCCAAATGGTAAAATTGCTGTATAAACAGCAAGATGGTTATTGGGTTTGGGTTCTGTCCGCGTTGGCGCTGATACTGGCGAGATAAAGAGTTAATCAGGTTTCAGGGGCAGATTTTTCTGCCCCTTTTTTATGGTGCGCCCGACATGGCGCGCAGCGCGTTGACCGGCGTTGTTCCGGTACAGCGCCGGGGCTGGCCGGATGACTTTGGGCGCAAAAAGGTCAAGGGCGACCAGGCTGGCACTAAAATCGAGCGCCACCCTGATCGAACGATGGATATCGCTCCATTTTGGGGCGCTGCGGATTTATGAATCGGACTTCGCTACTGCTTTTTAGAATTAAAGTTATAATAAACAACAAGTTATAATGATTGGCACCTTGTTTGCTCCTGAGGAATGCGAAAAGCGCAACTTAAAAAGGTGTACATAATGGATAAGCAAGTTCTCAGAAAATCCGGATTGCTCGGTGTTGGTCTGTTTGCAGTTCTTCAGGCAACTCCTTCA
The DNA here is from genome assembly GCF_056859535.1 of Marinobacter sp. L-46. Taxonomy (NCBI): domain Bacteria; kingdom Pseudomonadati; phylum Pseudomonadota; class Gammaproteobacteria; order Pseudomonadales; family Marinobacteraceae; genus Marinobacter; species Marinobacter sp. L-46. The sequence continues at coordinate 66,769 of NZ_JBSXOP010000046.1, read as the reverse complement.
ATGGTCAGCGCTGACGTAAGCGCCAATGTAGGCGTCTCCAGCAATTACCTCTTCCGTGGCGTGACACAAACAGACAATTCAGCTGCTGTCCAGGGTGGGCTCGACTACGAGCATGCGTCCGGCTTGTATGCCGGTGTATGGGGTTCCAATGTGGATTTTGGCGACGGGACCAGCTATGAGTTTGACCTCTATGCGGGTTACTCGGGCGCTATCAACGATATCGGATATGACGTCGGGTATATATATTATGCTTACCCGGACGCTCCCGCCTCTATTGATTTCGGGGAGATATACGGGGAGCTGAGTTACGGGTATTTATCCGCGGGGCTAGCCTATACAGTAAACAGTGACAACAGCACACCAGGGCTGTTCGTGGAAGGCGATGTCTTCTATTACCTGAGCGCCCACATGCCATTGGAAAATGATTTCAGTGCAGGTGTTACATTAGGCTACTACGACTTTACCGACGACAAAAAACCGTCCGTGGGCGAGGCGAGCTATGGACACGCCGCCGTCAACGTGACCAAGGATGCGGGAACGCTCGGCTCCGTCAGTATCAATCTGGAATATTCGGATATCGACCCGGACAGCGCCCTTGGCTCCGTCAACTCGGATGATCCGAAATTCTGGCTTGGCTGGAGTAAAAGCTTCTGATTACGGACGCTTTTCCAGTGATTTTGGTCAAGTGAAAGCAGGCCCGGTCAATGGGCCTGCGTCCTGAAATCCTGCTACAGTAAATTATTGGGATTTTTTAATCCCCGTCCCATCAGCGTCCCCTTAGTCTTTCTTAAGGAATTCCGAGGCTCTGGAAGTTTGTCGGCATTGGCCAGTCGCCGCTGTTAACGGTAATATCCGCACAGGTTAACCGCCGACAATCCAGAACACGACCGTCTGATGGAGAATTCTCATGCGCAATGCTGACCTCGTCGCCCGTGGCCTCAAATCTGTGTGGCATCCCTGCACCCAGATGAAAGACCATGAAGGAACCCTGCCACTGGTCCCGATCAAGCGGGGCGAAGGTGTCTGGCTGGAAGACTTTGAGGGCAACCGGTTCATCGACGCCGTGAGCTCCTGGTGGGTCAACCTGTTCGGCCATGCCAATCCGAGAATCAACGCCGCGATCCAGGAACAAATTGGCCAGCTTGAGCATGTCATCCTGGCCGGCTTTACCCATGAGCCCGTGGTCAACCTGTCCGAGCGCCTGATTGAGGCAACTCCGGAAGGACTCAACAAATGCTTTTACGCCGACAACGGCTCGTCCGCGATCGAAGCCGCCCTGAAGATGAGCTACCACTACTGGAAAAACCAGGGCCATCCGGGCAAGAAGAACTTCGTTAACCTCAGCAACAGCTACCACGGCGAAACCCTGGGCGCGCTGGCACTGGGCGATGTTGCCCTGTACAAAGACACCTACCAGCCGCTGCTGATGGAAGTGCTCACCGCACCCTCGCCGGATGCCTACAACAAGGAGCCGGGCGAAACCGATGAAGACTACGCCCTGCGTCAGTTCGAAGCCATGGACAAGCTGCTGGCCGAACGGCACCACGAAATCTGTGCCGTGGTGGTGGAGCCCCTGATCCAGTGCGCCGGCGGCATGCGCATGCACCACCCGGTTTACCACACCAAACTGCGCGAAGCCTGCGACCGCTATGGCGTACACCTGATTGCCGACGAAATCGCCGTGGGCTTCGGCCGCACCGGCACCCTGTTCGCCTGCGAACAATCCGGCATCACCCCGGATTTCATGTGCCTGTCCAAGGGCCTGACCGCCGGTTACCTGCCGTTGTCCGTAGTGCTCACCACCGACACCGTCTACAACGCCTTCTACGACGACTACGAAACCCTGCGTGCGTTTCTGCACAGCCACAGCTACACCGGCAACCCCATCGGCTGCGCCGTCGCCCTGGCCACCCTGGACATCTTCCGGGACGAAAACGTCATCGAAAACAACCGCCAGCTGTCCCGCTGCATGGCCGAATCCGTCGCCCACCTGGCCGACCACCCCAACGTGGGTGACATCCGCCAGCACGGTATGACCCTGGCCATCGAAATGGTCAAAGACAAAGCCAGCAAAACCCCGTTCCCCTGGCAGGAACGCCGTGGCATCAAGGTGTACCAGCATGCCCTCACCCGCCAGTCCCTGCTGCGCCCGCTGGGCAACGTGGTGTACTTCATGCCGCCTTACGTGATCACCGAAGACCAGATCCGACACCTGGCCCAGGTGGCCACCGAAGGCATCGAAATCGCAGTTAAGGGCTGACCATGCGCATTCCCAGAATCTACACCGACAGCCCCCTGCACACCGGCAGCCCGTGTGAACTCGACGACAACGCCGCCAACCACGTAGGCCGGGTACTGCGCATGCAGCCCGGCCATCAGCTGCGCTTGTTCAATGGCGACGGTAAAGACTACACCGCCACCATCACCGAGGCCGGCAAAAAGAACGTCACCGTAACCATCGAAAGCGCCGAGGCCAACGCCACCGAATCGCCCCTGACCATCGTCCTGGGCCAGACCCTGTCAAAGGGCGACCGCATGGACTACGCCGTGCAGAAAGCCGTGGAAATGGGCGTAACCACCATCGCCCCCCTCACCACCGAACGCTCCGACGTAAAACTCAAAGGCGACCGGGAAGAAAAACGCCTGCGCCACTGGCAACAAGTCGCCATCAGCGCCGCCGAACAATGCGGCCGTGCAAAGGTCCCGAACATCCTGCCGGTGATGACCGTAGCGGAATGGCTGCAATACAGCCAAACCTGCGACCTGCGCCTGGTGCTGCACCACCGCACCGAACACTCCCTGAACACACTGGAAAAACCCGCCAGCGTCGCCCTGATGATCGGCCCCGAAGGCGGCCTGAGCGCCAACGAGATTGCCCTGGCAGAACAAAACGGCTTTCTGCCCGTAGCCCTCGGCCCCCGGGTTCTGCGCACCGAAACAGCGCCGGTGGCGGCCATGGCCCTGTGCCAGTGGTTATGGGGAGATATTGGCGGTTAACCGCGAATGGCCTTCTGTAACGTGATGCAGTGGCGGTTCAGTCATTGACAGATTCCGCTGTCACCAACATGATCCGTGTCTGACAATTGCAGCAAGACGCTCTGCCCATGATGGGCGGCAGTGCGAGAGGGGGTTTCCAGAAATTTGCGGAGCCATGGATGGCGGAGCAGAAGCGCCACATGGATGTGCCGCAAGGAGCGTTTTCTGGAAACCCCCTCTCGCACTGCCGCTTGCACCCAGGACAGAACCAACCGAATCAGAACAAAACCAGCGAGTACCGGATGACCAGCCTACTTACCAACCCGGAATTCTGGCAATACCTAAGTATTCCAGTGATCGCAGCCCTCATCGGCTGGAGCACCAACTGGCTCGCCATCAAAATGACCTTCTACCCTCTGGAGTTCATCGGCAAACCACCCCTGCTCGGCTGGCAAGGCATCATCCCCTCCAAGGCCCGGAAAATGGCCGCCATCAGCGTCGATGCCACCATCTCCAAAATCGGCACCGTACAGGAAATCTTCGAACAGATTGACCCAAAGGTACTGGCCGCCCACATCATCTACACCGTCGACCCCAGGGTAGAAGAGTATGTCGACGAACTCATGCTCAAAGAGTACCCCACCTTCTGGGAAAACCTGCCTGCCTCCGCCCGCAAAATGGTCTACGACCGGGTACGCAAGTCCACCCCGCAACTGGTCGACAACCTGGTAGAAGACGTATCCGACAACATCGAAGACCTGCTCGACATCAAAGGCATGGTCATCGAACGGCTGGCCAGCGACAAACAGCTGCTCAACCGCATTTTCCTGAAGTGTGGCGACGTAGAATTCCGCTTTATCATCAACTCCGGCCTGTACTTCGGCTTTCTGTTCGGCCTTGTACAAATGGGGGTCTGGTACCTCTACCCCGCCATCTGGGTACTGCCCCTGTTTGGCCTGCTGGTGGGCTGGGCCACCAACTGGATTGCCCTGAACGTGATCTTCCGGCCCCTTAAAGAACACAAGGTCGGCCCCCTGAAAATCCAGGGCCTGTTCCTGAAGCGCCAGCCGGAAGTGGCCGAGTCGTTCTGCCATATCGTGACCCACGAAATCCTCACCGTTGGCAATATCATCAACGCCATCATGGAAGGCCCGAAAGGCGACCGTGCCCGCAACATGGTAAAAAAACACATCAAACCGCTGGTGGATGAAACCGCAGGCATGGGCAAGGCCCTCACCCAGATGGCGTTCGGCCCGACCGGCTTTGCCACCCTGAAGAACCAGGTGGGCGAAAAGGCTATCGAAATCTCCCAGACCTCCTTCAACAACCCGGTGTTCGAGAAAGACCGGGCCCGGGCCGTGGAGTCGATCATGGTAGAGCGCATGATTGCGCTGTCGTCAGAAGAGTTTCAGGACCTGCTGCGGCCCTGTTTCCAGGAGGACGAGATCAAGCTCATCCTGGTAGGTGCCTTCCTTGGCTTTGCCGCCGGCGTGTGCCAGCTGGTGTTCGTATTCGGCGAAGCGCTTATCTGAGCAGCTCCGAAAAACTGACATCTTCACGGCCGGACGAGAGCTCCAGCAACCGCTCCGGCATCGACTGCACCGGCAAGCGCTCCACAACCCGGTCTTCATCCCGGCGCACCGCCTGCAGCACGTTACCCACGGTGATCAGGTCCAGCGCCCGCCCGGGCACCAGCTGGTCACCATTGCGGCCGGCCAGGCTCAACAGGCCGGCGCGAATCAGCTTGTCACTGATATTCCGGGTAATTTCGCCCGGCACATGCATCTGGTACTCCAGTGATTCCTGCTGTGGCGCCGGCTCACCCCGGCTGAACGGCCTGGCGACCATCCACATCAAGGCCAGGGCCACCCGCTCTTGCAGCTCCGGTGCCAGCTGCACTTCACGGCGCTTGGCCACCGAGCCCGGGTTCTGCATGTAGTACGACAAACTGGCACCGAGCAGCAGTATCATCCAGTTCAAGTAAATCCAGATCAGCAGGATAATACCCACCGCAAAGCCGGAGTAGATGGCCGCATACTTGGCAGAGCCCGCCACAAAGGACGCGAAGATCATACCCGCCGCCTGCCAGGACACACCGGCAATCAGGCCCGCCAGGAAGGCGTAGCGGAATTTCACCCGGGTGTTGGGGATGAAAATATAAACAAAGGTGAATGCGGCAACCACCAGGAAGAACGGGGTAAAGCGGCTGACAGCCACAATCAGCGAACCGAATGGCTCAACCGCCATCAGTGTCTGCATCATGTCGGACGAAAACACCGTGGCGGTAGCGCCAATGGCCGACACCATCAGCAAGGGGCCCACCATGATCACGCTCAGGTAGTTGCTGAAGCGCTGGGCCATGGAGCGCATTTCCGGCACCCGCCAGATCATGTTGAAGGAGCGCTCCACCTTCTGCACCAGCGAGATCACCGTGTACACCAGCAGGCCGAGGCCCACAGAACCCAACACCCCCACCTTGATATTATCCACAAAGCCGAGGATCCGTTCCGCCATCTCGATCCCCTGAGGGCCCATGGGCTGGAAGAACTGATAAAGGAAGGGCTCCATCTTCTGGTGCACCCCCAGCGCCTTGAGCACGGAAAAGCTCAGGGCCAGCAAAGGCACAATACTCAGCAGCGTGGTATACACCAGACTCATAGCATGCAGGGTGAGCTGGCCACTGAGTACATCCCGGATCAGCGCGTACAGCGAACGCCCGGTTTTGTACAGCCAGGTCCAGGGCCACTTCTGGGGCGGATTGGGGTTGGCAAGAATCCAGTCTTCGGCGGCCTGAAGCCGTTCTTTCAATTGAGAAGAAGCCACGCAACATCCTGCTTGTCAGTGTTTCTTCAAGCTTATCAGGCAGCTGTCAGTAAACAACCCCGAAACCCGGTATTTCGCTCACTCCCCGACAAAGTGCCGCCGCGTCCAACCCCTCAATTTATCCAGACGCTGCAACCGGGTAGCAGCATTGGTCAGCGTGGGCCGAATTGGCGCGTCTTCCGTCAGCATGCTGGCAAAGCGATGGGTCATCAGATCCCAGAACCGTTTCATTTCGGGGATGTTAGGCATGATCTCTCCCTTACGCGCAGAGCGGAAGGTATGATCTATGAACAGGTCTGCACTCAGGCTTTCTACAACACCAAGATGGGCCACGGCGCCCAGGGGTTTATCGCTGTTGACCGCATGGAGTCCGTCTTCTGTCAGCAGGTAGTCTTCCAGAAACTGGCGGGCGATCTCCTTGTTGGTGGATACCGCGCTGATACCAGCCGCCAACACACCCACAAACGGCCGCCCCGGTGAACCGTCTACCGTAGGGACATCAGCGATACCTACCCTGATGCCCGTATCCCGCAACTCACTCCAGGCCCAGGGACCGTTTATAATCATCGCCACCTCGCCTGCCTTGAACCCATTCATCATGGAACCATAATCCTCGCCCTGATTCAGCACCCCTTGCTCAAGCAACATGCGGATTCCGGCCACGGCTTCTATCGCGCCATCGGTCGCTACGCCCACATCACTCAGGTCGTAAACAAAGTCCCTGGCGCCAAAACTGTAGCCACCAGAACCGGCAAAGATTGGCCAAGAGAAGTACACATTCAGATAATCCCAGGCAATGGCACGGGCCCCCCGGGCACGCAGCTCACGATCCAGCTCAGCAACCTCCGTCAGCGTGTTCGGTGGTGTACTGACCAGATCCTTGTTGTACAACAAGCTGACCACCTCCATGGCAATGGGATAGCCATAGACCCGTTCGCCAACAGAGACCGACTGCCAGGCGAACGGCGCTATAACCTCTCGCACATGGAGAGAGGGAACGACGGGCTCCAAATGACCTTCGTTGATCCAGCTACCAAAACGGTCATGGGGCCAGATAATGATGTCCGGGGCCCGTGCCGTGAACCCATAGTGATCGTAGAGAGTGGTCAGATCTTCGGGAGTCTCTACCGTGACAGGAATGCCAGTTTCCTGCTCAAACCGTCTACCCACCTCCGCAAGGCCATTAAAGCCCTTGTCGGCATTTATCCAGATGAGCAACTCGCCACGTTCAAAGGCAGAAGCCAGAGGTGAAAACACACTGAAAGACAGCAGAACAGCCAGAATGGTTCGGATCATTGCATGTTGCCCTTTTCTTGTTATTCGGCGTTCCGAACATGTAAGCAAAGAGCATCAATGATCGCGCCATACCACGGCCAACTTTTCGGGGAGTACGCCAGGGGCGTAGCGCTATCCCCCCGGCGAAGTCGAGCAGTTCTCAGGCACCCGACGTCAGATTCCGCGCCGTAATCTCAACAATCCGTTGTCTGGCCTCACGGCTGGCCCAGGCCGAGTGCGGGGTGAGAATCAGGTTGGGAATAGCGTCTGCCAGCAGCGGGTTGCCATTGCGGGGAGGTTCTTCGGTCAGCACATCAAAGCCCGCGCCGGCAATATCGCCGTTGCGCAAGGCGTCAGCCAAAGCTACTTCATCAACCAAGCCGCCGCGGCTGGTGTTAATCAACAATGCCGAGGACTTCATCAGTTCCAGTTCCCGGGCGCCAATCATATGGCGGGTTTCTTCTGTCAGCAGGCAATGCAAGGAGAGCACGTCGGCCTGCTTCAACAGGTCATCCAACGGAACTCGTGGATAGCCGTCCACCTCTCCGGGCTCTTGGCCGGGCCGGCAGCCAAGCACGATGTTCATGCCAAACGCTTTGGCCCGTTCCGCTACACCCTGGCCCAGATCGCCGTAGCCGACAATGCCCAGCGTTTTGCCTTCCAGTTCCATAATCGGGTAGTCCATCAGGCAGAACATATCGCTTTTGGCCCACAGGCCATTGCGGGCATCCCGGTTGTAATCCAGCAGCCGGGTGGCCAGTGCCAGGATGAGTACCATGGTGTGCTGGGCCACGGTGGAACGGCCATAATTGGTGACGTTCATTACCTTGATGTCGTGGGCCCTGGCGGCCTCCAGATCGATGTTATTGAGGCCAGTTGCCACCACCGCGATGGTTTTCAGTTCAGGGCAGGCTTCAAAATGTTCGCGGTTCAGCACCACCTTGTTCACCAGCACCGTATCAAAGCCCCGAATCCGTTGAATCACCTGATCCGGCTTGGTGCGCGGGTGGCAGGTCAGTCCGCCGGTGATGTTTTCAATGGGGCTCAGATCCACATCCTCGCCCAGTGTTGCGGCATCCAGAAAAACGGCTTTCATACTTTTCTCCTGACTCATCGACCCCACAGATTAAGGTAGACTGAGGAAAATGATCAATCTCCGGGAGGCTACCCATGGAACACGAATTCTGGCACGAACGCTGGGCAAAAGACCAAATCGGCTTCCACGAAGGCACGGTTAACCAGTACCTGCATGACCACTGGCCCGAACTGGCAGGCAACGGCACCGACGCCGTGTTCGTTCCCCTGTGCGGCAAGGCCCATGACATGTGGTGGCTGCACGATCGCGGGCATCCGATTATCGGCGTGGAGTTAAGCGAGATTGCCTGCAAGGACTTTTTTGAAGAGGCGCGGGAAAAAGCCAGCGTTCACCCGGGTGAACCCTTTACCACCTTCCGCCATGACGATCTTCAAATCTGGTGTGGCGATTATTTCCAGCTGGTGCCGGACGATCTCAAGCACATTCGCCTGGTGTACGACCGCGCCGCTCTGATTGCCCTGCCGCCGGAAATGCGCAAAGGCTATGTCGACCACCTCACCGCCATCATCCCGGACGACACCAGAATCCTGCTGATCACGCTGGATTACGACAGTTCGGAAATGCAGGGCCCGCCGTTCAACGTGACCGACGACGAAGTGTTCAAGCTCTACGGCGAGGACTACGAAATCAACCACGTGCTGAAACGAGACATGGCCCGTGACAACCCGTTTGCCAAACGCCGTGGCCTGAGAAACGGCGCCACGGAAAGCGTGTTTACCCTCGCCAAGAAATAACCTTCGATCATGAGCGGCAAGCCCCTGGCTTGCCGCTCATAACATAATTTAATGAACCTAATTTGACTGCCCACTGTCCAACCCCCGAACTCTGAACTAAGCTCAGAATAAGCAGGCCGGAAACCTCCGGATAACGTATACCTGCTTAACACCATCCCATTCATTCCATTACCAGAGACACCGCCGGGACAGGCGGCGAAACAGCAACGGGGACATTGCGTGAACCTATAACAGACAAGAGTAAGCGAGGGGTTATCTATGACCATTCTGCAGCACTTCAAGGACCGGTATGAACAGACTCAGGAGGAAGAATACTCCCTTGAGGAATACCTGGAGATCTGCAAACAGGACCCAACGGCCTATGCCACCGCCGCGGAGCGGATGTTGATTGCCATCGGCGAACCAGAACTGATCGATACCTCCCGTGACCCCCGCCTGTCACGCATCTTTTCCAACAAGGTTATCAAGCGCTACCCGGAATTCGACGAGTTTTACGGCATGGAAGATGCCGTGGAAAACATCGTTTCGTTCTTCCGCCACGCGGCCCAGGGCCTGGAGGAGAAGAAACAGATTCTCTACCTGCTCGGCCCCGTTGGCGGCGGTAAATCTTCCCTGGCCGAGAAACTCAAGGCCCTGATGCAGAAGGTCCCCTTCTACGCGATCAAGGGCTCTCCGGTGAACGAAAGCCCGCTGGGCCTGTTCGACCCGGCCGAGGATGGCCCGATTCTGGAAGAGGAATACGGCATTCCGGGCCGCTACCTGAAAAACATCATGTCGCCCTGGGCGGTCAAGCGCCTGCACGAATTTGGCGGCGACATCAGCCAGTTCCGGGTGGTGAAACGCTACCCCTCGGTGCTGGACCAGATCGGTGTGTCCAAGACCGAGCCGGGTGACGACAACAACCAGGACATCTCGGCCCTGGTAGGCAAGGTCAACATCCGCATGCTGGAAGACTATTCCCAGGATGACCCGGATGCCTACAGCTTCAGCGGCGGCCTGTGCAAGGCCAACCAGGGGCTGATGGAGTTTGTAGAGATGTTCAAGGCACCAATCAAGGTGCTGCATCCGCTGCTGACCGCCACCCAGGAAGGTAACTACAACACCACTGAAGGCATGGGTTCGGTGCCTTTTGACGGCGTGATCCTGGCCCACTCCAATGAATCCGAGTGGCAGACCTTCCGCAACAACAAGCACAACGAAGCCTTCCTGGACCGGGTGTACATCGTCAAGGTGCCTTACTGTGTGCGCGTGACCGAAGAGATAGAGATCTACCGCAAACTGTTGAAGAACAGTTCTCTGGCGGGCTCCCCCTGTGCGCCGGACACCCTGGATATGCTGGCCCAGTTCTCGGTGTTGTCGCGGATCAAGGAGCCGGAAAACTCCAGCATCTTCTCCAAAATGAAGGTATACGACGGCCAGAGCATCAAGGACACCGACCCCAAGGCCAAGTCCATCCAGGAGTACCGGGATGCGGCCGGGGTGATGGAAGGCATGGACGGTCTGTCTACCCGCTTTGCCTTCAAGATCCTGTCAAAGGTATTTAATTTCGACACCACCGAGATTGCCGCCAACCCTGTTCACCTGCTCTATGTGCTGGAAAAGCAGATCGAACAGGAACAGTTCCAGCCGGAGTTGCAGGAAAAATACCTGCGCTTCATCAAGGAATACCTGGCGCCCCACTATGTCCAGTTTATCGGCAAGGAAATCCAGACGGCTTATCTGGAAAGCTACAGCGAGTACGGCCAGAACCTGTTCGACCGCTATGTCACCTATGCCGATTTCTGGATTCAGGATCAGGAGTTCCGGGACCCGGAAACCGGCGAGATTCTGGACCGTTCCTCCATCAACGATGAGCTGGAGAAAATCGAAAAACCGGCGGGCATATCCAACCCGAAGGACTTCCGCAACGAAGTGGTCAACTTTGTGCTGCGGGCCCGGGCCAACAACGGCGGCAAGAATCCGTCCTGGCTCAGCTACGAGAAGCTGCGCAGCGTGATCGAGAAGAAGATGTTCTCGAACACAGAAGACCTGTTGCCGGTGATTTCCTTCAATCCGAAGGCCAGCCAGGAAGACCAGAAGAAGCACAAGCAATTTGTGGAACGCATGGTTGACCGTGGGTACACCGAGAAACAGGTGCGCTTGCTTGCCGAATGGTATCTGCGCGTCCGGAAGTCCCACTAACGGCCAGCAGGAGCAGTTCTATGGGTATGACCCACATCGTTGACCGGCGCCTGAACGGCAAAAACAAGAGCGCAGTGAACCGGGAACGGTTCCTGCGCCGGTACCGGCACCACATCAAGAAAGCGGTGTCGGATGCCGTTCAGAAGCGCTCCATTACCGATATCGAGCGGGGCGAGAAAGTCAGCATTCCGACCCGCGACATTGAAGAACCTATATTCCACCATGGCCAGGGCGGCCGACAGGAAGTAGTGCACCCCGGAAACCAGGAATGGGTAGCTGGAGACACCATCCCCAAACCCGACGGCGGAGGCGGGCAAGGCCAGGGCCAGGGCAAAGCCAGCCCCGATGGCGAAGGCATGGACGAGTTCGCTTTTCAGATCACCCAGGAAGAGTTTCTCGACTTCCTGTTTGACGATCTGGAGCTGCCCAACCTGGTCCGCAAAAAGCTCAAGGACACCGAAGCGTTCAGTTACGTGCGCTCCGGCTTCACCACCCAGGGCGTCCCCGCCAAACTGGATGTGGTGCGTTCGTTAAGGGGGGCCCATGCCCGACGCCTGGGCCTGGGCGGCGCCCGCAAGAAGAAGATCAAGGACCTGGAAAAGCAGCTGGAAGCCCTGAAAAGCGCTCCCGATGACCTGGATCCGGCCTTCAGCCACGCTGACCAGATCAACGTACTTGAGGAGGAGATCGCCCGCCTGAAAGCCAACGTGCGGCGCATTCCGTTTATTGATGAAATCGACCTGCGCTACCGGCAGCACGTGAAGCAGCCCAAACCGGCCACCAGTGCGGTGATGTTCTGCCTGATGGACGTGTCCGGCTCGATGACCCAGATGCACAAGGACATCGCCAAGCGCTTCTTTATCCTGCTGTATCTGTTCCTGAAGAAGAACTACAAGAAAATCGATGTGGTGTTTATCCGGCACCACACCAGCGCCAAAGAGGTCGATGAAGAAGAGTTCTTCTACAGCCGGGAAACCGGCGGCACCATTGTTTCCAGCGCACTGAAACTGATGCACCGCATCATCGAAGCCCGCTATTCGCCGGCGGAATGGAACATCTACGCCGCCCAGGCCTCAGACGGCGACAACTGGAACGACGACTCCCCGGTGTGCAGCAAACTGCTCTCGGAGCGTATTCTGCCGCTGGTGCAGTACTACTCCTACATCGAGATCACCCCCCAGGACCACCAGATGCTCTGGTATGAGTACGAGAAAATCCTGGCGCAGTTCCCGCAAAGCTTTGCCATGCAGCAGATTGCAGACCCTGCTGACATTTATCCGGTATTCCGACAGTTGTTCGAGAGGAAAGCGGCATGAGCAGCCTGATTGATCGCCCGAACGCACCGGAGAGCGAACAACCCGAGGCAGGAACACCTATTTCCACCGGCTCGGAGTGGACCTTTGAGCTGATCCAGAAGTACGACGAAGAAATTGCCAAATGCGCCGCCGAATTCGGGCTGGACACCTACCCGAACCAGATTGAAGTGATTACCGCCGAGCAGATGATGGATGCCTACAGCTCTGTGGGCATGCCAGTGGGTTATCACCACTGGTCGTTCGGCAAGCAGTTCCTGCAAACCTCCAAGGGTTATCAGCGGGGCCAGATGGGCCTGGCCTATGAGATTGTGATCAACTCCAATCCCTGTATTGCCTACCTGATGGAGGAGAATACCCTGCCCATGCAGGCGCTGGTGATCGCCCACGCCAGCTACGGACACAACTCCTTCTTCAAGGGCAACTACCTGTTCCGCACCTGGACAGACGCCAGCGCCATCATCGATTACCTGGTGTTCGCCCGCCACTATGTGTCGGAGTGTGAGGAGCGCTACGGCGTGGATGCCGTGGAAGAAATTCTCGACTCCTGCCATGCCCTGATGAACTACGGCGTTGACCGCTACAAGCGCCCTGCCCCGATTTCAGCCGCAGAGGAAGCCCGCCGGCAGAAGGAGCGGGAAGAATACGAGCAGCGGCGCATCAACGATCTGTGGCGAACCATACCGAAAGCCTACGAGGATGAAGACACCGTTCACCGCCGGCCCCGTTACCCGGCAGAGCCCCAGGAAAACCTGCTGTACTTCATCGAGAAGAACGCACCACTGCTGGAAACCTGGCAGCGGGAGCTGGTTCGCATAGTGCGCAAACTTGCTCAGTACTTCTACCCACAGCGCCAGACCCAGGTGATGAACGAAGGCTGGGCCACATTCTGGCACTACACCCTGTTGCACCGGATGTACGACAAGGGCCTGGTGAATGACGGCTTCATGCTGGAGTTCCTGCAAAGCCATTCCGCGGTGGTATACCAGCCCCCGTTCAACAGCCCCTGGTATTCCGGCATCAACCCCTACACCCTGGGCTTTTCCATTTTCACCGACCTGCGGCGGATCTGCGAGAACCCCACTAATGAAGACCGCGAATGGTTTCCGGACATCGCCGGCAAAGACTGGCTGGAAACCGTGCATTTCGCCATGCGTAACTTCAAGGACGAGAGTTTTATCCAGCAGTTCCTGTCGCCCAAGGTGATGCGCGATCTCAAACTCTTCGCGATCGAAAACGACGACCAGGAAGACCACTACACCGTCACCGCCATTCACGACGACCCGGGCTACCGGGTTCTCCGGGAAAAGCTGGCCCGCCAGTACAACCTCAGTTACCGGGAGCCGAACATACAGGTGTGGAATGTGGATGTGCGCGGCGACCGCTCACTGACCCTGCATCACATCTCGGTGGACCGGGTGCCGCTGGGACAGGAAACCGACGAAGTACTCCGGCACGTGCACCGGTTGTGGGGGTTTGATGTACACCTGGAAAGCGTGGATGAGGGCCGAATCGTAGCGGCGCACCACTGCCCGCCCCGTAACGACGATGCCGCCGACGACTAAACCGGGAAAATGGCCTTGGCCCGCAACCCGCCCAGCGGCGAGGGGCCAAGGTCCAGGTTGCCGCCGTAGAGCTCCACCAGCTCTTTCACAATCGCCAGGCCAAGGCCAGAGCCGGAGCGGCTTTCATCCAGCCGGGCGCCCCGGGTGAGGGCCTGTTCAATGTCGTCGGCCGACAAGCCCGGACCATCGTCCTCGATCACCAGTTCCAATCCGTCCACACCAAGCCGGGCAGAGAAACTTACCCGGTTTTCCGCCCAGTTGATGGCATTTTCCAGAAGGTTACCGGCAATTTCCTGAAGATCCTGCTGTTCAAAGCGGACCATGCCGGAACCGTTGATATGCGGATCAAGAACCAGCCCCCGACGCCCGGCGAGTGTACCCAGGGCAGACAGTACCGGCTCCAGCGCGCCAGCCAGGTCTACACCGCCCAATGCCGCCGGCCCGGCGGCGGAAGCCCGTGCCAGGTGATGGCGCACGGCATCGTCAATCCGGGCCAGCTCGGTACGGAACGCGGTTCTTTGCTCATCCGGCAATTTGTCACTCAGGGTGGTCAGCACCGAGACCGGCGTTTTCAGCGCATGGGCCAGGTTACCGGCGGCGGTGCGACCCCGGTCAATCAGCACCTGGTCGCGCTGAAGCACCTGGTTCATGGCATCCGCCAGCTTTGCCAGTTCATCCGGCAGGTCTGTGGTCAGGGAACGGGCCCGGCCCGCTTCCATGGCGCGCAGATCCTGCTCAAGCCGCCGCAAAGGAGCCAACCCCCAGCGAATCTGAAGGCCAATCATCAGTAACAGCAAGACCCCCAGGGTAGTCAGCGATATCCCCAGCAACCGGTTAAACCGCGCCACCTGGGTATCCACTTCCGACAGGTCGGCCGCCACAGACACCGACAACCAGCCATCAAAGGCCGGTAACTGAACATCCCACTCTACCAGGCGGAGCCTCTGCTCCCGCGGCCCAGGAACGTCTACCCAGTCCGGCCCGCGGCCACTGACCTGGGGCAAGCGCTGATCCCACAACGAACGGGAGGTAATAACCTGGCCGCTGTTATCGTTTACCTGCCAGTACCATCCGGAGTACGCCCGCTCAAAGCGGGGATCACCCAGCTGCGAGCCCGGGGTCAGTTCACCGGTTTGCGGGTCGAATTCGATGCCGGCAATCACCACGTTCAGGAAGGACAGCAGGCGCTCGTCGAAGGACTGGCTCACGGTCTGCCGGAAATTCCAGGCCAGCAGGGCACCCGCCAGGGGCAAGATAACCAGCACCAGAACCAGCGCGGACACCAGCATTCGAACCGCCACCGGCCAGCGGCGCAGACGTGCAAGCATCAGGCAGGTTCCCCGCCACCACGCATCCGGTAACCCTGCCCGCGTACGGTTTCGATGGCATCGGCACCGAGTTTGCGCCGTAACCGGCTCACCTGCACATCGATCACATTGGAATCCGGCTCCTGGTCGCCGTCATAGACATGCTCGGACAACTCGGTTCGGGAAACAATTCTGGGCGCCGCATGGATCAGGTGTGATAACAGCCGGAACTCCTGGGCCGTCAAAGACACCGGCATGCCGGAACGGGTAACCTGCCCTGCGTGGGTATCAAGCGCTATGTCACCCACGGTAATCACCGGGTGCGCATGGCCATGGGCCCGGCGCACAAGGGCCCGCAGGCGGAACAGGATTTCGGCAGTTTCAAAGGGTTTGGTGACATAGTCATCGGCACCGGCGGAAAAACCGGCCGCTTTGTCAGACCACCGTTCCCGGGCAGTCAGAATCAACACCGGCAAATCAATGCCCCGTGCCCGCCAGCCGGCCAACCACTGGCTACCGTTACCATCGGGCAAGCCGAGATCGAGCACCACCGCATCGTAGCGCTCGGTACTCACCAGGAAATCTGCGCTGCGGCCGTCTCCGGCCACTTCCACCAGCAACCCGGCCTCCCGCAGGGCGCCGGCCAGGCCTTGTGCCAGTGCGGTGTCGTCTTCAACAAGGAGAATCTTCATCGTCGCTCCATGCCCCGGATATTCCGGCCCTCAATCTCCAGAACCTCGCCAGTCCGGGCGTTCACCTCAAACTCCACCACCTGACCCTGGGGGCCCAGCAGTTCGATCTCATAAATAATCTCACCGTCGTCTTTCTCGATATCCACATCAATCACATCCCCGACCCAGTCCCGGGCCAGGCTGTCGAGAATCTCGCTCAGGGGTTTGATGCGGCCGGCTTCCACCTCATGGTGCAGGCGACGCCAGTCATCGTCATCGTCGGCGCAGGCGACCTGCGCAAAGGGCACGGTACCCGCGACAAGCAGCGCCAGCAGGAACGCCCGAACCACCCGGCGGGAAAACCGGTCTGCGGGCAATAAGGGTGGAGAAAAACGGTCTTTGTCCATGCTCATTATGGTGACAAAAGTCAGATGAACGAATCATGAATGAGCCTATCACGATGCTGAAAGCCCTGCCCCGTTAATCTGGCCCCAGGCTGGTAGCCAACAGGGCAGAACCGGCAGGTTTCAAAACACAGAGAAACAAGGAGCACACCATGAAAAAGACCCTTACCATCGTATTGATCAGCGGCCTTGTCGCAGCCCCCGCAGCCTTTGCCAGGGGCAGCTTTGAAGACGCCGAACGCATGATGCAGGTTGGCAGTGACTACGGCATCACCCACTTCCAGAGCATCGAGTTTGACGATGACCGGGCCGATGACATCGAGATCGAGGGCTGGATGGGCCAGGACTGGTTTGTGGAACTGGACCTGAACGGCAACGGCGACATCGAGCGGGAACAGCGCCGCAAGCCCAAAGGCAATTCGTATGGCCTGACCGCGCAGGAAGTCCAGGTCTTTCTGGATGCCGCCCGCGGGCAGGGCATGGAAACCATCGAAGAGCTGAAAATCAAGCGTAACGGCGACATCGAGGTAGAAGGCAACGATGACAGCGGCCGGGAGCTGGAAGTGGACTTCCGTACCGGCAGCCTGGAACCGGTGAAAGTCGAGCGGGACGACTAAACCGAACCTTGAAAGCGCCTCTAGCCACCCTGCTCACCGGCCAGATAGCAGGGTGACTGGACAATCGTCTTACCACCTCGGTTTTTGATCGTTTGCGGGCCGCTTAGCCAGTATACTTGCAGGCAACAACCATAAATTGGACGACTGGCGGAGAACACAACGGAATGAAACGGCTCGCAACACTGGACGCCTCCTGGCTGGCTGTGGAATCTGAAGACACCCCGATGCATGTGGGCACCCTGCAGATTTTTTCATTGCCGGAAGGCGCACCGGAAACCTTCCTGCGGGACATGGTTGCCCGCATGAAAGACGCCGGTGATGTAGCACCACCCTGGGGTTACAAGCTGGCCTGGTCTGGTTTTCTCGGACGACTGCTTGCCCCGGCCTGGAAGGTCGACAAGGATATCGACCTCGACTACCACGTACGCCACTCTGCCCTGCCCCGCCCGGGCGGCGAACGGGAGCTGGGTATCCTGGTGTCGCGCCTGCATTCCAATCCGCTGGATTTCTCCCGCCCCCTGTGGGAATGCCACGTAATTGAAGGGCTGGAGAACAACCGCTTTGCCCTGTACACCAAGATGCACCATTCCATGATTGATGGCATCAGCGGCGTGCGCCTGATGCAACGGGTGCTGACCACCGATCCGGACCGGGTCAATATGCCGCCGCCCTGGACCGTGCGCCCGGAGCGGCGCCGTGGCAGTAAAACCGACCCGGAGGCGAGCGTGCCTGCTGCTGTTTCCCAGGCCATGGATGCCCTGAAACTGCAGGCCGACATGGCGCCACGCCTGTGGCAGGCCGGCAACCGCCTGGTGCATTCGGTTCGCCACCCGGAAGATGGCCTGACCGCACCGTTTACCGGCCCGGTCTCTATCCTGAACCACCGGGTTACCGGCCAGCGTCGCTTTGCCACCCAGCATTACCAGCTGGACCGCCTGAAAGCCCTGGCCCAGGCGTCCGGCGGCTCCCTGAACGATATTGTGCTGTACCTGTGCGGCACCGCACTGCGACGGTTCCTGCTGGAGCAGGACAGTGTGCCCGCCATCCCCCTGACCGCGGGCATTCCCGTCAATATCCGCCCGGCGGATGACGAAGGTACCGGTACCCAGATCAGCTTCATGATTGCCTCCCTGGCTACCAACGAGGCAGACCCGCTGAACCGCTTGCAGCAGATCAAGGCTTCTACCCGCCGGGCCAAGGAACACCTGCAAAAGCTGCCCAAGAGCGCATTGACCCAGTACACCATGCTGCTGATGTCACCCTATATTCTGCAGCTTATGTCGGGGCTGGGCGGCCGCATGCGGCCGGTGTTCAACGTGACCATCTCGAACGTGCCGGGGCCGGAAAACACCCTGTACTACGAGGGCGCAAAGCTCGAAGCCATGTTCCCGGTCTCGCTGATTGCCCACGGCGGCGCCCTCAACATCACCTGCCTGAGCTATGCCGGCTCGCTGAACTTCGGGTACACCGGTTGCCGGGACACCCTGCCGAGCATGCAGAAGCTGGCGGTGTACACCGGAGAGGCACTGGATGAACTGGAAAGCCTGGTGCTGCCGCCCAGGCCGAAGAAGCCGCGGTCAACGGCAAAGAAGAAAAAGCCTGAGGCCTGATTAAAACATGAGGCCCGCTTACAGTGCGGTGCCGGATTCACTCTGCCAGTGTCCGGCACCCACGAAGATCATCTGCAGAAAGCGGGAAGTGCGCTTGCGTACCTGGCCAACCTGGTAATCATCATCCGCAGCGATACTGAGCAGGTCCGTCAGGCTGAAGGCAACGGTACGAACCACCAGGTCACAGGTCATATCCAGGTCGGCATCACTCAGGTGCTGCATCAACCGCAACCGCCGCAGGTCGTTTGCCAGCTCGCTGGCGAAGAACCGCATTTCACTGCGAATCCCCTCCTGAACGGCCCGGCTCTCCCCCGCCAGCCCCTGGGCCATAAACATGAAAAAACTGCGATTGGCCTGGGCATGGGCTACAAATATACCCACGGACTCCTCGATCAGCTTGTCTGCCTGCAATACATTCCCCCTGGCCTCACGCATCATCCGGCGTAACACCAGCCCCAGCTCGTCCACCAGCTGCAGGCCCAGGTCGTCCATGCTCCGGAAGTGGCGATAAAATGATGTAGGCACCACCCCCGCCTGACGAGTCACCTCCCGGATACCCAGGCTGGCAAAATGCCGCCCCTTACCCACCAGCTCCAGGGCTGCACTCATCAGTTTTTCCCGGGTTTCTCCCGGCCTGCGCCGTTGTTTGTCCGCCATCTTTTACTCATACCGCGTTTATCAGGTTCACAAGTGTACACATTAGACCGTAGAAAAACCCTTCCAACTTGTCATTTCGAGCCAACACTCCGGGCAGGTAATTGTTGAAAGTCAAACTTGTGTGTACAGTCGTACACATTAGTGAACACTTGTACACATAGACCCGTACAAGGCACCCGACAAACACGGAGAACGAACATGCTGGCACGACTGACACAAACCAAGGCATTGCACTGGCTTGGCCGGCAATTACTGAACCGGGACGACCCCGCGGCGTGGCTGGACCCCCTCGCGGGTGCCATCAACCCGATGTGGGTACAGGAGTACACACCAGCCCGGGTAGAACGCATTATGGCCGAAACCGCCGACACCAAAACCTTCGTACTCAAGCCCGCCAGCCGGTGGACCGGCTTCGAGGCCGGGCAGCATGTGAACATCTGTACCGAGATCGACGGTATTCGGCGCACCCGCACCTTCAGCCTGTCCAGCTCACCGGAGCTGTGGCACAAACAGGGCCTGATTACCCTGACCATTAAACGCCTGCCGGGCGGCCTGGTTACCAACTGGCTGCACGACTCCCTGAGCGAAGGCGATATCCTCGGCCTGGCCGATGCCTTCGGGGAGTTCCTGGTTCCGCCGCCCGCCAAACCCGTGCTGTTTATCGCCGGCGGCAGCGGCATTACCCCGGTTCTCAGCCAGCTGGAAACCATGGCCGCCAGCCACTACCCGGCGCCGGTTACCCTGCTGTATTTCGTGCGCACCGGTAACGACATTATTGGCCGGGAAAAACTGGAGGTCATCGCCGCCCGTTATCCCGGGCTGACCCTGAACATCATTGCCACCCATGAAGGCAAGGAACCCCGCTTCCTCTGCGATGCAGACCTGGAAGCGATTGACGGGCTGAAGGAACGCGAAGCCTACCTGTGCGGCCCGAAAGGTCTGATGGACCTTGCGACGGAATTGCTGCAGCAGCGTGGCCTGGCCGAATCGCAGATGCACAGCACGTTTTTTGCACCCCCTGCCCCGGCCGCCCTGGATAACGACCAGCGGGGTGGTGAGGTCAGCTTTACCCGCAGCAGCGTGAATGTGGGCTCCGAAGGCGATGCCAACCTGCTGGAAATTGCCGAAGCTGCAGGCCTCAAGCCCCGTTACGGCTGCCGCATGGGCATCTGCCACCAGTGCAGCTGCCGCAAGACCAGCGGCACCGTGGTTAACCGTTTGACCGGCAAGGTATCCGGCCCCGGCGAAGAAAGCGTCCAGCTTTGTGTTTCCGTGCCCCGCGGGCCGGTTCAGATAGACGTATAACCCAAAATTTTTGCGTTGCGGCCGGAGCGCCGCATGGAGAAAGCATTATGAAAAAGCTTAGCGAAGAACAACTGAACGGCCTCCAGCAAGACCTGGATGCCATCCGCGATGAAGTGCTGGCTGATCTGGGCGAGCGGGATGCCACCTACATCCGCAAGATTATCCGCCTGCACCGCACTCTGGAAGTGGGTGGCCGGGTGATGATGCCTTTTGGCTTCATACCGCCGGTCTTTGTAGCGGCCACCGCCAGCCTGGGTATCGCCAAGATCCTGGAAAACATGGAAATCGGCCATAACGTGATGCACGGCCAGTACGACTGGATGAACGACCCGGCCCTGAATTCCCAGACCTACGAATGGGACACCGTGTGCACCAGCGAATCCTGGCGCCAGACCCACAACTACGAGCACCACACCTACACCAACATCATCGGCAAGGACCGGGATTACGGCTATGCCGTGCTGCGCTTGGGCGATGATGTGAAGTGGCACCCGGGGCACCTGCTGCAGTTCGTGAACTACATCCTGCTGACGGTACTGTTCCAGTGGGGTGTGGGCGTGCATGAACTGGAGAGCGAGAAAATTCGCCGGGGTGAGTTGCGCTGGCGCGACAAGCTGCCGTTCCTGAAGGACCTCGCCCGCAAGGGTGGCCGCCAGGCCTTCAAGGATTATGTCTTCTTCCCGCTGCTGACCCTGCCCGTGGCCCCGATTGTGCTGGCCGGTAACGTGGGCGCCAACCTGATCCGGAACATCTGGGCATCCACGGTTATCTTCTGCGGGCACTTCACCCAGGATGCGGAAACCTTTACCGAGGAAGAGTGCGAAGGCGAGAGCAAGGGCCACTGGTACCTGCGTCAGCTGAGTGGCTCATCCAACTTTACCGGCGGCAAGTGGCTGCATGTGCTGAGCGGTCATCTGAGTTACCAGGTGGAACACCACGTATTCCCGGACCTGCCGGCCCACCGTTACCCGGAGATTTCCGCGAAGGTACAGGAAGTGTGCAAGAAGTATGACATTCCCTATAACACCGGCAGCTTTGCCAAACAGTACGGCACCGTGCTGAGCCGGATAGCCCGATTCTCCCTGCCGGATGCGGTCAGAACCCGCCTGGAACAGTGGGGAAGTGGCCAGCTTCAGGCAATCTGAAGCAGGCGAACCAACTGTGGCCGGTGCTGATCGCGGATCACATCGGCCAGGGTGTATTTATCGAGCACATCCAGGAACGCATTCAAGGCCTCACTGAACATGTGCTTGAGGCCGCACACCGGGGTAATCTTGCAGGCATTGTTGGAGGACAGGCATTCCACAATACTCAGATCCTGCTCGGTTTCCCGCACCAGGATTCCCACATTGATTTCGTCCGGGGACATGTGCAGGCGCATGCCGCCTTTCTTGCCGCGTACAGTCTCTATGTAGCCTTTCTTGTTCAGCTGGTGCACCACCTTCATCAGGTGGTTCTTGGAAATTTCGTAGCTGTCGGCGATTTCCTGGATAGTTGCCAGCCGGTCACCCTGTTCGGCCAGATAGATCAGAACCCGGAGTGAATAGTCTGTGTAACGGGTGATATGCATTTAATGCTCCAAGGGGCCGTGCGGTTCAGCAGGACGGCCGGCTTATCAAGTAAGCGGCGATTGCCGAAAGACACAGGCCGGAAATTGTCAGTACCAGCAGGGGCGAGCCGAGCGCCAGCAGCATAGTCCAGCTCAGAACCATCATTCCCAGGGCCAGCAGTTTCGCTTTCAGGGGGATGGCTCGCCGTTCCCGCCACTGTTCAATGGCAGGGCCAAACGCCGGGTGCTGCTCCAGCCACAGGGCAAACGCCGGCGACCCTTTGCTGGCAAAAAAGGCGGCCAACAACACAAAGGGCGTGGTCGGAAGCAGAGGCAACACTACGCCAGCTAACCCGAGCAATGCCGAGATATACGCAAGAATCCGGAAACCGGTTTTGTTTGGCTGTGCGGCCATCATGCGGGCCTCGTGACCGTTCATACCTGTATCCATTCTACCGTGATTAAGGAATAGGGTCTTGCTTTCAGTTTAGCGCCTATAACCTGCATAAAAAATACCCATTAATGGTTGTACGGTGGTAGCCGTGTTTATCCTTACTCAGGTCTCGGAATCTGTCTCAGGCTTTGCCATACTGCATCTATACTCATAACCATGTGTTGCAACAGGAATCGCCCAGATGCCCGCAAACCAACTGACAGACCGCTTCGGCCGCACGGTGAACTATGTTCGCCTGTCGGTGACGGATCGCTGTGACTTCCGTTGTGTTTACTGTATGGCTGAAGAGATGGTGTTTCTGCCCCGCAGCCAGATTCTCTCGCTGGAAGAGATTGCCCGGGTGGCCCGTAACTTTGTGGATCTTGGCACCGAGAAGATCCGCCTGACCGGGGGTGAGCCCCTGGTTCGTAAGGGTGTCCTGGACCTGGTCAGGGAAATCGGCAGTTATGGCCTGCGGGACTTCGCGATGACCACCAACGGCAGCCAGTTACCGGAGATGGCGGATGAGCTGCGCCGGGGTGGGCTGCACCGCCTTAATATCAGCCTGGATTCACTGGATGCTGACAAGTTTCACCGTATAACCCGCACCGGCAAATTGAGCCAGGTGCTTGATGGCATTGAAGCCGCCCGGGAGGCGGGCTTTCGGGGTATCAAGCTGAATACGGTGGTGATGAAGGGCCGGAACGACGTGGAAGTGCCGGAACTGATCGAGTTCGCCCGGAAGAAGCAGCTGGATATTACCTTTATCGAGGAGATGCCGCTGGGGGAGATTTCCGAGCACGACCGTGGCCTGGCCCTGTGTACCAGTGCCGAGGTGCGGGATATTATCCGCCAGCGCCATGAGCTGATTCCCGCTACCGAGGATTCCGGCGGGCCTGCGCGCTATTACCGGATGCCGGACAGTCCGGTTCGGGTGGGTTTTATTTCTCCGCATTCCCATAATTTCTGCGACACCTGTAACCGGGTTCGGGTTACGGTGGAGGGGCGGCTTTTGCTGTGCCTGGGGAATGAGCATTCGATGGATTTGCGGGAGGTTCTGCGGGAGTTCCCCGGGGATGATGAGAAGCTTCGGCAGGCGATTATTTCGGCGATGGATTTGAAGCCGGAGCGGCATCACTTTTCTTCGGAGGGGGAGGTGCAGATTCTTCGGTTTATGAATATGACCGGCGGCTAAACCTTGGAGTGGGCGCAGGTGGCATAGTCCACAGAACAGACTAATCCTGTCTCCCTGCTCTATCCTGAACTGTTTTTCCCTGTTTCTGCTTCAGTGGTCCATATTGTGACCGCTGTGGTCTTCTTCCGTGTTGTCGTCGCCAGCCATTCCGGCTTCTTCAGCCATGTCCATATCGTGTCCATCATGCATACCTTCCATGCCACCCATGTCGTGCATGGTCATGCCGGCGTTGAGGTGCTCCATGGTGATATCTGCGAAGGCAAAGACTTCTCCGCCGTGCTCTGAGGCAAAGTCAGTGGCTTCGGTTTCGGTGGCAAAGGAGGCCAGGGTCGGGCCCATGGAACCGGTGCGTTCTGAGCCAACCACATAGAAGGCTTCACGGGCATCGATCAGGTGGGTGTCGTCCGGGTGCTCCCAGTCGGTCTGGGCCATGTTGTGAACGTACAGGGTGTGGTCCCGGTTTTCGTTTTCCGGCTGCAGGAACCAGGCGAACATGTCCTTGGTGGAGCAGAACTTGCGGATATCCTGTTCACGCTCCGTGAAGGCCTGGCCTTTCGGGCCCGGGAAGTTGGTGATGACCATGCCGCATACATGGCATTCGTCGCCGGATTCGAAGTGGACGGGGTCGGGCTTGGCGACGACTTCCTGTTCACCGCCGGAGCAGCCGGCGAGGATGACGACAGCCAGGGCGGCGAGGAGCCATTTGCTGAAGTGGGTTGTCATGGGTCAGTGCTCTCCGGTGAGGGTCAGATTCTTCGGTTTTTGAACAGTAACAGGGCGCCGCCCAGGGGAACGGCACACCATACCAGCAGGCCGAGCCACAGGCCGCCGGCGCCGATGGGCAGGTCGGAGCCCAGGCTTAGGACGCCGCTCAGCTGGCTGCTGTCGCCGAAGGCGACGATGTTGAGCAACCGGTAGATGTCGGTGGGGTTGAGCATCAGCAGCCAGGGCAGTAATTCGGGGTTGAGTTTGCCTTCGCTGGCCACCAGGACGCCCAGCAGCATCAGGTCAAAGATCAGGACAAAGAAGAACCAGATCGCCAGGGCCATGCCGGCGGCAACGGGCTTCTCGCTGACCCGCACGCTGACCAGGTACGCCAGGGCGATAAAGCCCCAGCCCAGCAGGATGGTGGAGCCGATGAAACGGCCCATGGCAGCGGCCAGTGCGCCGATAGCAACGTCTTCCACCAGGGCGGCAATGGCGATACCGGCCACGCCAAAGCCAATCAGGGTGGCCAGGGCAAGGGTCAGGCCATGGCCCATGAATTTGCCCAGCAGCAGCTGGCTTTTGCTCAACGGGTAAGTCATCAGCAGCAACAGGGTGCCGCCTTCTTCCTCACCGACGATGGCATCGTAGGCCAGCAGCAGGGCGATCAGGGGGATCAGGAAGATACCCAGGCTGGCCAGGCTGGCGATGGTGGCGGGGGTGGAGGCGTAGCCTACCTGCCCGGAAGCGGCCGCGCCGAACCAGGCAATACCCAGTGCCAGGGTGGCGAAGACCACAGAGATTGCTACCAGCCAGCGGTTACGCAGGCTGTCGCTCAGTTCTTTGCGGGCGATGGTCCAGATTGCGTTCATTGGCTGCCTCCACGATGTGCCAGGCCGCCGGAGCCGATGAAGTGCACGTAGATGTCTTCAAGGCTGGGCTGGTGAATGCCCAGGTCGGCTACTTCGCCGGAGTTCATCAGGGTCTGGATCAGGGGCATTTTTTCCAGGGGTCTCACGTCTACCTGCAGTCGTCCGTTATCGGTTTTCATCATCAGGCCGGTGCTCTCCCCTGCCTGTTCGATCACTTTTTCGAGCGCCGCCAGGCTGTTGCTGGGCAACAGGCTCAGGGTAACCGGCATGTTGGCCTGCTGCCTCAGGGATGGCAGGTCACCGGCGGCTTTCAGGGCGCCTTCGGTCAGAATGGCGGCGCGGTCGATGTAGGGTTCAACACCCGGCAGTACGTGGGAGCACAGTACGATGCCGGTGCCTTCGTCGCGCAGGTCACGCAACAACCGGTACAGGTCTGCGGTAGCCACCGGGTCCAGGCCGACGGTGGGTTCGTCCAGCATCAGCAGTTTGGGTTTGCCAAGCAGGGCCTGGGCCAGGCCCAGGCGCTGGCGCATGCCTTTGGAATAGGTTTTGGTGCGGGCGTCCATGGCGTCACCAAGGCCCACCTGTTTCAGCAGTTCCGGCACCTGGCGCAGGGGTGCGCCTTTCAGACGGGCGAAATGGCTGAGAATTTCCCGGCCGGTCAGCTGCGGGTAGAACATCACGTTCTCCGGCAAGTAGCCAATATGCTGGGTCACGCCCGGGTCGCCGGCCTCGCCATCGAGGACTGACACTTTACCTTCGGTAGGCTTCATCAGCCCCAGTATCAGTTTGATCGAGGTGGTCTTGCCAGCCCCGTTGTGGCCGAACAGGCCGAGAATTTCTCCCGGTTCCAGCCGCAGGTCAACACCGTGCAGCACCGTCGCCTTGTCGTAACGGTGGCTGACGTTCTCAAGTCGAAAACAGTTCATCGGATCTCCGATTCCAGGTACTCGGGAATTCGCATCAGCGGATGGGGGTCACTCACACCGGCAGATTTCACTACCGGGAAGGCATCCTGCACCCAGCGCAGGGTGTCGACCGCAGGGCTGAACATCAGCACCTTGGCTTCCGGGTATTTCCACAGCAGCCGGTCCACGTTGTCGTTGGGCTCATAGGGTACATCGCCCAGGCCGTCCTGGTTGCGGTCCCAGCCCAGGTAGTCACTCCAGAAATTGCCTTTGCCCTCTTTGGCCCAGGACTGGGTGCGGGTGGCCACATACTTGACCTGGCGCTCGTTGTTCACGAAGGCGTTGTCAAAAACTTCGTTGTCTTCCGAGCCGGCGGTCAGGTGAATGCCGATGTTGCTGTCGGCAAACAGGTTGCCCTCAAAGGTGTTATACAGCGAGTTATAGATAAAAACCGCCTTACCTTCACCACCGGAGATCATCACACGGCCAGTTTGCCCTTCCGACACCCCGGTCACCACATTACCCCGAAGAGTCGAATTAGTGATGAAGTTCATCAAAATACCGTAGTTTTCATCGTTTTCAGAACGGTTATTCAGCACTGTCAGGTACTTACTCTGCATCAACGCATACCCGGTGCGCGTGCCCCGAGTCACATTGCCCTCCAGCAGATTGCGCATCGAATACATGTAATGAATGCCGTAACGAAGATCCGTCATCAGGTTGTTCAGAATCTTGTTGTTATTCGCCGTCTCTATGTAGATCGCATCCCGGGTCTGACTGATGTCATTGCCTTCAATCAACGCACCGGTGGTATTAAACAGATGAATGCCGTTGCCCCGGTCCTGGGACCGCAAACTCGTCTCGCCACGGATATGATTATTCCGCACAGTCACATCTGGCGTCGCATCCAGCC
This sequence comes from Marinobacter sp. L-46, assembly GCF_056859535.1. Lineage (NCBI taxonomy): Bacteria > Pseudomonadati > Pseudomonadota > Gammaproteobacteria > Pseudomonadales > Marinobacteraceae > Marinobacter > Marinobacter sp. L-46. The sequence continues at coordinate 39,660 of NZ_JBSXOP010000046.1, read as the reverse complement.
AAACCCCGAACGCCGGCCCTTGCAGACGATTGTCCTCTACCACCGAACCGCTGGCCTCACGGGCAACAAAAATACCGGCATCAAGCTCATTGAGATCCTTGCCCCAGTTACGCACCGTACACCCGGAAAACGTTACCCCCTCGGCCAGAATATCCACGGTATTCCCCTGCCCCCGACCATCAATGACGGTTTCCTGCGCGCAGGACACAGTCACCCCCGGCACCCTGATAGCCAGCGGCGACAATGTTTCGGGGGGCAGCTCGAAGGAAGAACCCGGTTCCAGGCTATCAAGCTGTTGTTGCAGGTCCGCATGGGCGGCAAGCGATAAAAGAGCGACTGACAGGGCCACTCCATAACGCAAAAGTTGGTACATCAATGTTTCTCTGAAAAGTGAGCGATTCCGGGCCCCGCACCCAATGTGCGGCAAGCCAAGTGGAGAGCCCTTTCCAAAACTGTGCGGAGCCATGGATGGCGGAGCTCAAGCGCCACAGGGATGTGCCGCAGGAGCGTGTTTTGGAAAGGGCTCTCCACTTGGGTTGCTACCCCCAAACTAAAAAGCGGGGCCCCAAACAGGGACCCCGACCAGGAAAGCCTATCAGGCCTTTTCGACCAGCATACGACCGCCCATTTCCATGTGCAGTGCATGGCAGAACCAGTTGCAGTAGTACCAGTACACACCGGGCTTGCCGGCCGTAAAGGTAACAGACGCTGTCTGCTGCGGGCTGATTTCCATGCTAACACCGTGGTTTACCATACAGAAGCCGTGGGTTACGTCTTCGATGGTATCCAGGTTGGTTACGGTAACCGTCACTTCGTCACCTTCTTTCACCTTGAACTCGGTCATACCGAACTGCGGCGCTACAGAGGTCATGTAAACACGAACCTTGTTGCCGTCGCGGATCACCTTGTTGTCGGATTCCAGAGTCACACCGTCCTTCTCAGCCTGGGCACGACAGCTGGCGAAGTAGGGGTCGTTGCGCTCGTAGATCTTCTTGGTCTTGATCTGGTCACGACGTACCAGGATACAGTCGTGCGGCTCGGCATAAGTCGGGCCATCGTGAACCAGTTTCATTTCCTCGCCGGAAATATCGATCAGCTGGTCGTTCTCCGGATGGAGCGGGCCAACCGGCAGGAAACGGTCCTTGGAGAACTTGGACAGAACCACCAGCCATTTGCCATCGGCATCACGAGACTCGGTCAGCGAAGCGTGGTTATGGCCCGGCTGATACTGCACGTCCAGCTTCTGGCGGATGTAGTTCACCTTGTCGCCATTATAGTGCTTGATGGCATCGGCAATGTTCCACTTGCACACCTGGCTGTCGATAAACAGCGTGGTGTAAGCATTGCCACGGCCATCAAACGTGGTATGCAGGGGCCCAAGGCCCAGTTCCGGCTCAGCCACGATGGTGTCACGCAGTTCAATCTTGTCTTCGAACAGATCATCCAGCTTGTCTATCGCAATGATCGACACAGTTGGAGAAAGCTTGCCGTTTGCAATAAAGTACTTGCCGTCCGGAGACGTGTTCAGACCATGCGGGTTCTTCGGTACCGGAATGTAACGGGTGAATTCGGACTTGCCACGGCCGTCCACAACCGGAACCTTGGAGTCGCCGATCGTCTTGTAGTTGCCAGCCTTGACTGCCGCTGCAATGCGTTCAATGTTGAACACGACGACCCAGTCGCGGTCGTTACGCATGGTGCCGGCCAGGTCCAGCGCCCGCTCGGAGTTGTAGCAGGTAGAGGCCGCGTACTTGCCGGTGTAGTCAGCATCGGTGTTATCCAGATTGCCGTCCACAATCACCTGCCAGGCCACTTCCATGGTTTCTGCATCAAGCGCGGTGAACATGGTGTAGCTGTTTTCCAGGCTGAAATCCGTGCCGTCGTTCGGCTGCGGAATTACAAACTCGGCGTTGCAGAATACGTAGTTGGTGCGCGGCACCTTCTGCAGACGCAGGCCATGGATCGCCTGCACGTTCGGAATGAAGGTGACCTTGTCCGTCTTCATGATATCCAGACGGATACGGGCTACCCGGGTGTTGGCCTTGTCGTTGATGAACAGGTACTTACCATCGTAACGACCGTCTTCCATGGAGATATGCGGGTGGTGGCAGTCGCCGTTCAGGTACTGCTGGTCGCCGCCAAGAATTTCCTTACTCTCGTTGGTGATACCCCAACCTGTAGCCGGGTCCACGTTGAATACCGGAATCCGCATCAGTTCACGCATGGACGGCACGCCCAGAACACGTACTTCACCCTGGTGACCACCACTCCAGAAACCGTAGTATTCGTCCAGTTCGCCGGGCTCGATGTAAATCTTGTTCTTGGCTTCCTTGGCGGCAGCGGCAAACGATTCACGGGTCATGATGGTTGAGCCAAGACCGGTTGCACCGGCTACGCCTGCGAGCGCCGCCGCGCCCATAAAGCGACGACGGCTCAGGCCGCCTTCCGGTGCCTCCTGCTTGTCCTTGATCAGATCATCTCTTTTTTTCATAGCATCCAACTCCGTTATTGGTTATGGCGGTTATTGCTTCTCATGGTTTTCCGGGGCCTTATGATTGGCTCCTCGGGACAACTCAGTTCACCTGCACCACCGGGATTTCTTCCGGGTGGCCGGGCGCGTTGTGACCACGGCGCTTGCCACGGCGCTTCACAATCAGCGGCGGGCACTTGTGGTCATCGAAATACGTCATCTGGCAATCCAGGCAGTAGTGACATTCCATGTAGTTGATATGCCCGTCCGGATGGATGGCCTGGACTTCACATTCTTTGTCGCAGAGGCGACAGGGGTTGCCACACTCTTTGCGACGCTTGAGCCAGTCGAATACCCGCAACTTGGTGGGCAGTGCCAGGGCAGCACCCAGGGGGCACAGGTAACGGCAGTAAACCTTACGGGTGAAGATATTCACCACCAGCAGCAGCACGGCGTAGGTCACAAACGGCCAGCTACGGTCGAAATGCAGGGTGATAGCGGTTTTGAACGGCTCCACCTCGGCCATCTGCTCAGCGGTGGCCATGGACTCCAGGGACACACCGAACAGCACCAGCAGGATGATGTACTTGATCGCCCACAGCCGCTCATGCCAGGCAAACGGCACGGTGTACTGGGGCACCTTCAGCTTGCGGGCAATTTCGTTGATCAGCTCCTGCAGGGCACCGAACGGGCACAGCCAGCCGCAGTAAACCGCACGGCCCCAGAGCAGCACGATGCCGGCAACCACAGACCAGAGGATGAACAGCATCGGGTCGATCAGGAAGGTTTCCCAGGTAAAGCCGCTGATCAGGCTGTTCACAAAGGTCAGCACGTTCACAATGGAGAGTTGCCCCAGTGCATACCAGCCAATGAAGAACAGGGTGTAGACCAGGAAGCCATGGCGAATCCAGCGCATCATCTTCGGCTTCTGCACCAGCCAGTCCTGGAAGAACAGGATGAACAGCAGCACCAGAATACCGGCACCCAGCACCATCAGCTGGAACTCTTTCTGGTACCACACCTGCACCCACAGAGGTTGTTCTTCCAGCCATTCCTCTTCGGTCAGAACCGGCTCGGCGCGGGTGTAATACTGGTCCGGCAGCTGGTATTCCAGCGGGAATACCGCGAATTCGCTGTCCAGCGGGCCGGTCTGGCGCTTGACCGTCAGCTCCAGGGACCAGGGAGTACCCGGGTCAAACTTATGCTGCTGCCGGGCAATAAAAATGGCCATCTCGGAAAAGTCAGGCATGCCCTCGGCATAGACATCGCTGAGGCGGTAAAAGTCGAGATCCCGGAAGTTGAAGGTGTCACCAAACTGGCGAATCTGCACCCGGTCAAAGATACCGCCACGAACGTAGCCGGAACCTTTGAAGGAGTACTCACCATTGGCCATCACCGCGATGGCATGCTCACCGTCTTTCAGCTCGGACATCAGCCACTGGTACTGGCTCTCGCCCAGCAGGTTGCGGCCGATGGTGGGGGCATTCAGATAGGTGGCGTACAGGTCGATCAGCGGGTCATCCCGCTCATCCGGTGCGGCAGCTTCCACACCTTCAGCGGGGCCGCCCTTGAAAGCGTCGTCTACGGTACCGCGGGCCAGCAGCAGCCGGCGAACGGAACCATCTCCGGTCAATTCTTCCCAGGTCTTGTCCTGGAACGATTCGGTGTCTACTTCCGCTACCGGCGGGCGCTTGCTGCCTGCATTCACTTCGATCAGGCCCAGCTCGCCACCTACGCGGTGGGCGGTGCGCATGATCACTTCGTTGATCACCATCACGGTCACCGTGGCACCGGACAGGCCATCTACCGCCACACGGCGCTCGGATGACTTGCCACCTACCGTTACACGCTGGTCTGCTTTCAGCCCGGCGTACTGGTCAGTGAAGTCATGCATTTTTTGCTCGGGAATACCGATCAGCAGGATCGGTTCGTCGTGGTGGATAACCTTGGAGCCTTTGATCACCCCGTCGGTATCCAGCACCACCATGGCGTTCAGGGGCTTGCCGGAGTAGGCCGGAGTCTGGACAAAATCGATCGTCTGGTAAGCATAGCCCACCAGCTCTTCCCCGGCATAAAGTTCCTGGACGGCCCGGTTACCCTCAACCGGGCTGAAATCAGTCACCCCGGAAATGGCTCTCTCGATCACCTGGCGCCCGGCCAGCGGGTCGTATTCAGAGAGGGGTTGAGCGGAAACGGCGCTGGCCAGAAACAACAGCAAAAAAGACAAAGCAATCCGGGTGACAGCAATCACAAAGAATTCCCCAAACATGTTTGAATGACTACAAGGTTGGACGAGATTCCTGAAAAATCAAATACCTCTATGGGTATAGAGGCCCGAGGGCCTCAACCGGAATCAGAGACTCAGATCCATCAACCGCTGGGGGTCGGCGATGAACAGGCGGCTGCGATTAACCCGCACCAGCCCGCTGGATTTCAGGTCGGCCAGAATCCGTGAGAAGGTTTCAGGCTGCATGGCAAGGCGGGAGGCTACCAGGCACTTGGGCAACGGCAATTCCACTTCGCCGCCGTTGCGAGTTCCCTCCGGCAGCAGATCGATGAGATAGCGCACCAGGCGGTCACGGGCGCTCTGTACCGTCATGATTTCCAGGTCATGGAACCGGGTTACCGCACGCTGGGCATAGTGGCGCAGCGCAGCCTGTGCGTATTCCGGGTGCTGGGTGAGCAAATTCTGGTAGGCCTTCACCGGGATCATCAGCACTTCGCTGGATTTCAGCGCTTCGGCATAGCAGGCGTACTTGGGCGGGTCTGCATAGATCATCACCTCGGCAAAGCAGTCACCGGGCGCAAGGCTGTCCAGGGTGCGATCGATGCCGGAGGAGTCCAGGCGGTACAGCCGCAGCCGGCCGGAGATGACAAAGAAAAAATGGTGAGCCGGCATATCCTGGCGATACAGCAGCTGGTGATGGCCCAGGCGAAGCCGGCGGGACTGCTGGATCAGCCCGTCGAGATCTTCGTCTCGCAGAGTGCGGAACAAGGTGTGGTTACGGAGCGCATCAACGCCGTCCTGTTCGCTCAGGGTCTGGTTTACGGCTACCAGTACGGGCTTGGAGTATCGGTTGTCTGCAACTTGCATCATGGCCATCGGTGTATCCCCTGTGCATTTTCATGCATACAAAATCATTGTTTTAATACTAGAGGGTAGACACGCCGAATTCCCTCCCCCGATGGGGGTATCCGGGCAATTACCGCCTGACATTTGATCTAACTCAAATATTGATAAACGCGATGGCGGGTGCCTACCGCAAACATCAGCAGGCAAAGCCCTAAAAGACCGAACAACAGCATGAAAACCGCCGTGCGGATGCCCAGCCACTGGTTAATGGCACCAAAGGCCACGGGCAGCAGGAAGGCCACGGAGCAAGCGCTCACCAGCAGCAGGCCGGCAAACAGCGAGGCCTCGGCCCGGTTGGCCAGTATGACCTCCCGCTGCAAACTGCCCATGGCGCAGCCCAGGGCCACCCCCAGCAGGATTACCAACCCCCGTTCCAGGATAACCGGCAACGCGAAGTTGACCACGATATCCCCTTCCACCCCGCGGATGTGCAGGGTCATGGGCGGGTAGGACAACACAAACAGGGCAACCAGGCTGGCAATCAGTGCCAGGGCGGTCACCGGGGTGCTGCCCAGCCGGTCTGACAGCGCACCGCCGGCAATCTGGGCCAGCGCGCCGGGGATAACAAACCACTGGGCCATGCGGGCACCTGCCCCCAGCTGCAAGCCGAACTGGGCAGAGAGAAAGTCCGGCAACCAGAGGGCAAGGGCAAAAAAGCTGCCGGCCACCACGCCGAAATACAGGCACAGCGGGAGCGAGCGCCCGTTACGCAACAGCTCGGATACTGGCCGGCCCGTGGAACGAGCACCCTCCCCGGCGCCGTACTGGCGTGCGTCCGTGAGTAGTAGCACCAACGCAATCACCAGCAGCAGCACGGTCAGGTAGGCAAGGGGCACCCCCTGCCAGGAGTATGCTTCGTGGAACAGCGGAACCAGGTAATAGTTGAAGGCCGCACCGGTAACCCCGGCGCCAAAAATTCCGAGAACCAGCCCCAGCCTTTGCCGGCAATGGCTGGTCACATAATGCAGGCCGGCACTGTAAAAACCGCCCGCCAACCCAAGGCCCGCGGCCACAATCAGGTGTGCAGGGTAACTGTTGGCCACCAGCAGAAGCGCCATACACAAGGCCAGGCCGGTAAGGCAAAACAACATGACTGCCCGGGCACCGAAACGCCGGGCACACAGGCCCGCCGGAATGGCCAGCAGGGCGCTGACCGCCATCGGCGCCGCCAGCAGCACTCCGAACTGGACACTGGACAGCGCCAGCTGCGCCTTCACATGCACGCCCGCCACCGCAAACAGCGTCCAGCAACCGGCAGCCACCACAAAGCCTGCCAGTGCCAACGGCAATACCACCGCTAGCGAGGCCAGTTCTTCGTCGTCCTGTTCCGGAAGTGCGTGCATTTATTCACCCTGCAAAAGACCAATCCTCAGTCTCGGCTTTTACGTAGCGCAAGGTCAAAAGCTATGATGGGATACCAACTATCGGGGTAATTGACTATCCTCAAAGAGGTATCCCGAGTAGCGGCTTTCAGCCATAATCCGCCCGGAGCTGCCTTTTATATGACCATTATCCGGAACACCTGCTACGAATGACTTCCAGAAGCCCGCTGGTAAACCGACTGGCCGTTGCGATCGGCGCTATTGTTCTGACCGCTATTGTCAGCATGGCCACTACCCTCGGCATTTCCAGCAGCATCGAGGGCAATGCGACCGCCATCAACCAGGCCGGCGCCCTGCGTATGGCAGCATTCCAGCTTGCAGCCCGCTCCGCCACTACAGACCTGACCAACGGCGATGCCAGTATCGAAGCCCAGACAGCCAGTTACCAGAACCGGCTGGAAACCTCCGCCATTGTGCGCTCCATACCACGCAGCACCGACCACCCGCTGGCTCTGCAGTACCAGAAGGTCAAGCAGTTGTGGCTGACCCGGCTGAAGCCGGAAATCGAGCAGCATGAGGCCGGCACACCGCTGACCCCCGCTATCGTGGCGTCCATCGAACAGTACACCAGCGAAGTCGACCTGCTGGTTTCCATGCTGGAGCAACGCACGGAAGCCCGTATCGACCTGCTGCTGCTGATCCAGATCATCAGCATGATTTTTTCCATCCTGATTGTGATGGCACTGTTCCTGGACCTGAAAAACCGGGTACTCCGCCCGCTGCGCAAACTGATCCACATTGCCACTGCCGTGGGTGAGCAGGACTTTTCCCACAAGGCCAACCTGAAAGGCAACGACGAACTGGCCCGGTTGGGCCAGGCCTTTGACCAGATGACCAGCGAACTGGCTCTGACCTACTACGAGCTGGAAAACCGGGTACAACGGAAAACCGAAGAACTGGAAATCAGCCACTCCGCCCTGCAGGCCATGCACGTTGCCAGCCGCGGCCTGTTCGCCAACCACGACCTGTGCAGCGGTGCCATTCCAATCCTGCAGGAGCTGGAGCGGCTTCTGGGCATCGGCCCTATCCGCCTGTACCTGCATGAAAAAGGCTCACCAGAACCCATCGAGGCGGTAACCACCGCCACCAGCAAGCGCCCGTTCTACTGCCGGGACCACCACTGCAACGCGTGCCTGGTCACACCCGAGGTGTACGACGACCTGCCACTGGAAGGCAACGACGGCCGTCGCCTGTTGCTGCCTATCCGCACTCCGGGCCAATTGCTGGGTACACTGGAAGTCTGGTACCCCGCAGACAAGGGCCTGCCGGACATGTCCCGCCGACTGCTGGAAACCATGACCGACCAGCTGGCCACGGCCATATTCCTGGAGCGCCAGATTACCGAAGAGCAGCAACAAACCCTGGCTGAGGAGCGCACCGTCATCGCCCGGGAACTGCACGACTCCCTGGCCCAGTCCCTGTCTTACCTGAAAATGCAGGTAACACGGCTGCGCCGGCTCAATATCAGCGGTGACCAGGAAAAACTGCACAGCGAGATCCTGGACGAACTCAGCACCGGCCTGAACAGTGCCTACCGCCAGTTGCGGGAACTGCTGGCCACCTTCCGCCTGAAACTGGATACACCGGACCTGGCCAGTGCCCTGAGCAAAACCATCGATGAGTTCTCTGAACGGCTGGGCCGGCCGGTGGCACTGGAGTACAACCTGCCGCCCCAGACCCTGTCGCCCAACGAAGAGATCCACACCCTGCAGATTATCCGGGAAGGCCTGGCCAATGCCGTCAAGCATGCCGATGCCACCGACATTGCTGTAGAGGTCGTATTTGAATCTCCCAGAGTCTGTGCCCGTATCAGGGATAACGGCAAAGGCCTGCCCGGAGGCGGACAACCCGTGAACCACTACGGCATGGTGATCATGCAGGACCGGGCCAGGACTCTGGGCGGAACCGTAGAAGTGAAAAACCGGGAGGAAGGCGGCGTGGAAGTTGAGTTAACATTCGTTCCCAAAAGCCGGAACCTGATTGCCGTGCAGTCATCAACCGCCTGAACCGACAAATGCCTTAAACGAGAAAGAATATGTCTGAAACACCCGCAAGTATCCTGCTGATAGACGATCATCCCTTGCTGCGCCAGGGCATCAAGCAATTGATCAGCATGGAACAGGATATGGAAGTTGTCGGCGAAGCCAGCAACGCCGCCGACGGCATCCGGATGGCAACCGAGATAGAGCCCGACCTGATCCTGATGGACCTGAACATGCCGGAGATGGACGGCATTGAAGCCCTGAAAAGGCTCAGGGCCCAGAACATCAGCTCCCGCATTATCATGTTCACCGTTTCAGACCAGGAAGACGACGTGGTTGCCGCCCTGCGCGCCGGCGCTGATGGCTATCTGCTCAAGGACATGGAACCGGAAGACATGATCGCCCAGCTGCACCAGGCAGCCGTTGGCAAAATGGTGATCAGCGACCGGCTGACCACCCTGCTGGCCGAAGCCCTGCGCTCCAACAAGCCGCAACAGGCCTCGCGCCCGGATTTCGACAGCCTGACCCCACGCGAAAAGGACATCCTGAAACTGATCGCCGAAGGCCTGTCCAACAAGATGATCGGCCGCAAACTCGACATCAGCGATGGCACAGTGAAAGTCCACGTAAAACACCTGCTCAAAAAACTGAGCCTGCGCTCCCGGGTAGAGGTTGCCGTGTGGGCTGTGGAAGAAGGCCTGCACAAGGGCTGAGTTATATCAAATCACCCCCGGGTTTTTTGCTTTACTCTGGGCGGGTTTCTGACCGCCCGGAGTAAACCATGGCCTTTTCGCTACCCCCCATTGCTGCCCTGCACAGCCCCTTGATGGATCAATCCCTGGCAGTGCTGAAAGAGTTCCTGCCCTCGCCGGCACCGGCTCTGGGCACCATTGAACGGTCAATCCCCATGCCTTTCAAACAGCTGGTCGCGGAAGCTCCGCTTAACCGGCTGTTTGCCGAGGCCATGGCCGAGGGGGAATTTGATGACTTCGAGGGCCGGCGAATCCGGCTGGAAGTAAACGGCGGCCACCCCGGGATAACCTTCGGTTTCTGGGCCGGGCGTTTACGCATTGTCGACGGCCCGGGCGAAGCCACCATCCGTGGCTCCCTGGCCGCGTTCAAAACCCTCGCCGAGCGCAAGCAGGACCCGGACCAGCTGTTTTTCCAGCGCCGCCTGGTGATTGAAGGCGACACCGAACTGGGGCTGGCCCTGAAAAACCTGCTGGACAGCCTGGAATGGGATTTCAGCCCACGGAAACTGCTCTTCATCAAGTCCTGAACAAGCTCAGGCGCGGCTAAGCGCCTGAAGCTCGTCCAGCGACAAAAGGTCTGACCGGGACAACTGATCAAGCGCCGTTTTGCCCATCAGCGAAAGCGTCAGCTCGGTTTCATAACGGATATTGGTTAGCAGGTTTTCAACAGCCGCCTGACCACCGGCCGCCAGGGCATAGCCCCAGGGCCGCCCGACCAGGCAACCATTAGCCCCCAGGCACAAGGCCCGGACAACGTCCTGGCCGGTCTGAACGCCACCATCCACAAGCACCTGGCATTCCCCGGCCACTGCATCCACCATGGCGGGCAAGGCGCTCAGTGAAGCCGGCGCGCCGTCCAGCTGACGACCACCATGATTTGATACCACAATGGCGTCGGCCCCGACCGCCACCGCCGAGCGGGCGTCCTCCGGCTCCATCACGCCCTTGATCACCAGCTTGCCCGGCCAGTTTTCCCGCACCCAATCCAGGTCTTTCCAGGTAACCGATGGATCAAACTGACTTTCGACCCAGGCCTTGAAGTCCTCAGGTTTACGCCCGGAGGGCACCACACTGGCCAGGTTTCCGAAGGTCAGCGGCTTGCCGCCAAGAGCAACACGGGACAGCCAGCGCGGATGGCCCAACAGGTCCGCTGCCTTGCGCAGCTTGCCAACGGCAGACAGGCCTCCGTTCATACCGTTACGGACATCCCGGTATCTCAGCCCCAAGCGGGCCAGGTCGACGGTAAACACCAGCACCCGATAGCCGGCATCCCAGGCCCGGCGCAGCAGGTCTGCAGAGAAGTTTCGGTCTTTCAGGACATAAAGCTGGAACCAGCGGTCTGTCTCCGGCGCAGCCTCGGCCACTTCCTCAACAGAACAGATAGAGACCGTGCTCAGGCAGAAAGGTATTCCTGACTGGCCCGCAGCCCGGGCTGCCTGGGTCTCGCCCCGGGTTGCCAGCATGCCTGCCAGGCCCATGGGCGCCAGGCCCAGCGGCAATGACACCGGCTGTCCCAGTAATGTGGAGGAGGTATCCACTGCCGAGACATCCTGCATGACCCGCTGCCGGAAATGCCATTGGCCAAAGGCCTCACGGTTTGCGCGCTGGGTAGATTCAGTAAAGGCGCCGCCATCCAGGTAATCAAACAGCATGCGGGGTAAGCGGCGCCTTGCAAGCAGCCGGTAATCATCAACGGAGGCCGGAGCCAGCATGGAAAACTCCTGTTTTTATTGTGTTTGCTACGGAATTCTCTATAACCGCGTTCGCGAGCGCAAGCCTGCCGAAACAACCAATCAGTTAACCAGCCTTTCCTCCTTCAACCCCATTTTCTTGAGGATCATCATCGCCGGGCACCACTTGGTGAACGATGACTGAATCAGGTTCAAGGCAATAAAGCCGGTGAACAGCAGCCAGTAAGGGCTCACATAGTGGGCGAGCAGAATGGAAATCAGGATGAACACGCCTGCCATCAGGCGGAGTCCTTCGTTGATTGTCATAGCAAACCTCCTGAAGAAACTGGAATTACAGTTATACACCCGGGTGCCGGTCAGCGCATATCAAAAAACTCCCGGTGCATCCGCCGGGCCGGCATACCCCATTTCCGGAACTGGTTGAACAGCGTATTGGCCAGCCCCACCGGGCCGCAGTACCACAGGCTGGCATTCTGCCAGTCGGGTACCGCATCCCGGATTTCCTCCGGCGTCAGCCGGCCTTCGGTGCGGCTGCATCGAATGACCAGGTTAACGCCCGCGGCTTCCGCATCTGCCCGCAACTTTGCGAGGGCCTCCTCGCTGACATCCGCAGTAGGATGGAACAGATAGACAGTGCGGCTGTCAGGACGGCCCGCCAGGCGACCCATCCGGGCAATAAAGGGAGTAATACCGATGCCCGCCCCTACCCAGATCTGGGTGCGGCAATCATCTTCAAAATCAAAGCCGCCATAGGGCCCCTCCAACGTAACCGGCATACCCTCGCAGATCCGGCGGCTTGCCCGGCGGGTGTGATCTCCCAGTTCCTTGACCACAAATTTCAGGCACCGGGTTTCCGGATTCCAGTCTGATGCAATGGTGTAAGGGTGCGGGCCTTCCGCAGCATCCGAGGTGATAAAGGCAAACTGCCCGGGACTATGGCCAGACCAACCCTGCGTTACCTTCACCAGAAACTCGAAAACTTTCAGGTCCGGATAGCGGGTGACCGAAACCACCTCCCCCGGTACCTTCCGAACCTTGCCCGGCCAGCCCACCAGCAGCAAAACGGCTGCAACACTGCCAGCCACAACAGCGGCCTGAGTCAGCCAGCCAATGGGTGCTGCCCAGTAATCAAACTCCATCAGGATAAAGCTGTGCCAGGCCAGGGGCAGGAACACCACCGCCAGCAATTTGTGGGTTTTACGGAACAGGTGATAGGGAAAAGCCTTCACCAGCGCCAGCACAATCAGCACCGCAGCCGCATAGAAGGCCCATTCTCCCAAAGTTTCTGCCAGCCCCCGCTGGCCGCGGAACCAGGCTTCAAGGCCGGTGAGTTGCTGCCCGGCACCTTTGCCGGCCGGCTTATCCAGCCAGCCCCAGCCCACCATCCACTTGGTGCCCTGCGCCCACCACCAATGCAGCGTGGCCAGCACCAGCGAGCCAATGCCCAGCCATTTGTGCAGCCGGTACACCTTGTCCAGGCCACCAACCCAACGTTCCAGAACCCGCAGCCGCAACGCCAGCACCAGGGCCCCCGCCATCATGACCACCGCCAGGATGCCAGAATACTGCACAAACACCGACCGGAACGGGAAGTAAGCAAACGGGCTCACCCAAAGGCTATCGGCTGCGAACCAGACAGCACTGACGACTGCAACCAGCCCCCAGAAAAACAACGGAATACGCGACATGGCAATTTCCTCTGCGTCGCCATCAACTAATAGCAAACTACGCTTACCACCGCTCGTAATGCTTGAGGTAAATCAAACCGGATGGCCTTTACACGGCTTTTACCTACACCCTGAACCATGACTTGCCCACCTTGTTTCTTGCGTAATCGGCAACCACCTACCAGAATAAAGCAATTGATTACTTTCTTTCAGGGAAGCTCCAATGGCAACCACAAAAGCGCCCGAAAAACGAACCTACCAAAGCACCGAGCTGCGCCAGTCCGCCACTATCGAAGCGGTTATTCAGCTGTGTGCCGAGCAGGACCCGGCTACCCTGACCACCGCCCGGATTGCCGATGAAGTGGGGCTGTCGCAGGGGGCGCTGTTCAAGCATTTCCCGAACAAGAACCGGTTGTGGGAATCCGTGGCAGGCTGGGTCTCGGAGCAACTGACCAGCCAGGTGTTCCGGGAGGCGGACCGGCACGAACACGCTGATCAGGCCCTGGAAGCCATGTTTCGCGCCCATGTGGGCTTTATCGCCCGACACCCGGGCATTCCCCGCCTGATGCTGGGTGAGCTGCAAAAACCCGGCAACGGCCCCGCCAAAACCATCGTCCGCCAGGCCCTTGCCCGCTACCGCAAAAAGGTGGTCGGTTTACTGAAGCTAGGCATCGCACAGGGGCGCATAGCCGCCGGTATCGATACCGAAGCGGCTGCGGTGTTGTACCTCGGCGCCATTCAGGGGCTGGTGGTTCAGGCAATGGTCAGCGGAGAGATTGCGACGCTTGAGCAGACTGCCCCCCGAATTTTCAAACTTTACAGCGCCAGTTTTCAGGAGATGAGCAATGACCCGGAAAAATAAACTGACGCTGGCGCTGGCCCTGATTGCCGGCATTGCCTTTGTGGTCATCATGGTAAAGCTGAAACAACCCCCGGAAAGGGTCGAGGCTCAAGCAACTGCGACGCCGGTGCGGATTATGGAAATCACTCCCCGTAAGTTCCGTACCGAAGCCCGCGGCTATGGTCAGGTGCTGCCGGCCCGAAGCTGGAATGCGGTGGCCAATGTGGGTGGCCGGGTTATCTGGAAACACCCAGAGTTGGAAAGTGGCAATCTGATCCCAGGGGGCACACGGCTGCTTGAGATCGACCCGACCCGCTATGAACTGGCCGAAGCCTCCGCCAGGGCCGACCTGGCTGGCATTGAAGCGGAGCTGCGACAACTGGACCAGGAAGAACGCAATACCGGCGAGTTACTCAAGCTGGAAGAACACCGGTTAACACTGGCACGGCGGGAGCTGGACCGGGCTGAAACCCTGGTGGCGCGGGGTGCCCTGTCGCAAACCCGCTACGACGAACAACAACGGGCCACCCTGCAACAGGAGCAGGCAGTCCAGACCCTGCGCAACCAGCAGAACCTGATTCCTGCCAGGCGGGAGACCCTGCAAGCCCGTATGGCCAGAACCGAGTCTGCCCTGGCCAGTGCCCGAGAAGACCTGGACGACACCCGTTTTGAAGCGCCCTGGGATCTGCGTGTCCACCAGGCCGACATCGACACTGGCCAGCATGTCAGCCCCGGGCAGACACTGTTTATTGCCGACGATATCACGCGCGCCGAAGCCACCGTGCAGCTGGAAGTGGCGGAACTGCGCCGGGTGCTGTCGCAGTTATCCGGGGGCAGCCTGCCGGAAACGGGCTCCACCAACCACTTCACCGACTTTCATGATCAATTGCCCCTGAGCGAACTCGACATCCGGGTAACCCCCACCAACGTGCCGGATGCCCACTGGCCGGGCAAACTCACCCGGGTCACCAGCAGCCTGGACCAGGCCACCCGCACCGTCCAGGCCGTTATTTCTGTAGACGAACCCTACCGCAACGCCAATCCGCCAGCACGCCCGCCCCTGGTCCGCAACATGTTTGTGCAGGCCAGCATTACCGCGCAGACTCCGGAGCCGGTCATCGTCATCCCGGCCAGCGCGGTGCATCAGGGCGTGGTCTACCTTGCCGATGAGGGCAACCGCCTGCAACGCCAGCCAGTGTCTGTCGCCTGGCAACAAGGTGAAGATGTCATTATCGATGACGGACTGGCACCGGGAGGCCGGCTGGTTCTGGATGACCTGATTCCTGCCATCGACGGCACCCTGCTGGCCCCGGGAGATCAGCCATGATCCGCTGGTTCGCGGGGCACCCGACCGCCGGTAACCTGCTGCTGATCCTGATTCTGGCCGTGGGTCTGTTCGCCGCGCCCAACCTGACCCGGGAAACCTTCCCCGACTACCTGCCGCCGGAAGTCAGCATCACCATGGAATACCGGGGTGCCACCGCTGCGGATGTGGAGGAAGCCATCTGCCAGCGGCTGGGTGAAGCACTGCAGCGGGTGGATTACATGAAGGAGGTTTCCTGTACCGCCCGGGACAACCAGGCCCAGACCATAGCCAGCATGGAACCCCGGGGCGACATGGGCCGGTTCCTGGATGATATCCGCACAGAAATCGAAGCCCTGACGGACCTGCCCGAAGAAGCCGAAGACCCGGTCATCCGGGAGCTTTATCGCACCAGCCTGGTGGCGGCCATCGCCGTGTACGGGCCCATGAGTTTCTCTCACCTGGAAGCCTACACCAGCCAGCTGGAAGACCGCCTGTTCGCCATGGAAGGGGTGGCCGATGTGATTCCCGTGGGCCTGTCCCAGCGCCAGTGGCACATCGAAGTGTCCCGGGACCTGCTGCGCCAGTACGGCCTGGGCGTGCGGGATATTGCCCGGGCCATCAACAGCCAGAACCTGGACATGCCCCTGGGCACAATCGAGACCGACAGCCAGGACATCCAGCTGCGGTTTGTGGATGAACGCCGCTCCCTGCAGGCCCTGGCCGAGCTGCCAGTGATCGGCGGAGCAGCCGGCGCTGTGCTGACGCTGGGCGACATTGCCACCATCACCGAGGCCCACGAGCGGGAAGAGGAACGGGTGGATTTCAACGGCCAGCGCGCCATCGTTCTGGAGATCCACAAAAACCGCCATGACGATGCCCTGCGGGTGATGGATTCCCTGGAAGCCTTTATCGACGAGGAAAAAGCCCGCCGTGGTGGCAATGTCGAGCTGGAAATCACCCAGAACATGACCTCGATTGTGAAGGACCGCCTGCAAATGCTGGTGGGCAACGGCATCACGGGGCTGGTGCTGGTGGGCCTGGTGATGGCCCTGTTCTTCCGACCCCGTCTCGCCTTCTGGGCGCTGTTCGGCCTGCCAGCCGCCTTTGCCGGTGCCTTTGTGGTGATGGCCCTCACCGGACTGTCCCTGAACATGATTACCCTGGTGGCCCTGCTCATGGCCATCGGTATTGTGATGGACGATTCGGTGGTCATCACCGACAACATTGCCCAGTGGCACGCCGACGGCAACAGCCCGCTGGAGGCGGCCGCCAAAGGAACCCAGGAGATCCTGCCCGGGGTGCTGTCCTCCTTCCTGACCACGGTGTCCGTGTTCATCCCGCTGGCGTTTCTGGCCGGAGAGCTGGGAGCGGTGCTGGAGGTACTGCCAGTGGTGCTGATTGCCGCCCTGGCCGCCTCGCTGATCGAAGCTTTCTGGATACTGCCCCACCACCTGAAAAGCGGCCTGGGCAAAAGGCGCGAGAAGGCCCCTTCCCGCTTTCGTTCCGCCTTCGACAACGGTTTTGAAAACGTCCGGGAGAAAGTGGGGCAACTGGCCGACCGCGCCATCCGGTTCCGCTACGGCGTACTGGCCGCCATGCTGCTGACACTGCTGGGTTCGGTGGGGCTGATGGCCGGCGGCCATGTGCGCATGGAAGCCATGCCGGAAATCGACGGCGATGTACTCGAAGCCCGGGTACTGATGCCCCAGGGCACCCCCCTGCACCAGACCCGGGCCATTACCGAACGCATCACTTCGGCCATGCTCCGGCTCAACGAGGAATACACGCCAGACCAGCCCGACCAACAAGCGCTGGTGCAAAACATCCAGACCCGCTTCAACCAGCACGCCGGCGCCGGTGAGAAAGGTGCCCACGTGGCCACGGTGATGGCGGATTTGCTGACCGCGGAGCTGCGCACCGTGGATCTGGCTACCCTCACCGACCGCTGGTATGAAGAGATCGGAGATATCCCCGGCCTGATCGCCCTCAATATCCAGGAACCCGGTTTCGGCCCCGCGGGCATCCCCATTGAAGTGCGCCTGCAGGGTACTGACCTGAATGAGCTGAAGGCCGCGGCCCGGTATCTGAGCGACGAAGTTGCCCTTTATAACGGTACCTTCAACGTGCTAGATGATCTTCGCCCCGGCAAGCCCCAGCGCACCCTGTCGCTGAACGACCGCGCCCTGTCGCTCGGATTGACGGCATCCGACGTGGCCAGCCAGATCCGAACCGGGCTGCTCGGGGATATTGTGGATACGGTGCAGATTGGTGATCAGCACATCGAAATCCTGGTGCGCCAGACCAGCGCCGAGCGCAATACCCGCCAGTTCCTGGAAGACACCGTGATCACCACCGGCAAGGGCCAGATGGTGCCCCTGCGGGAGGTGGCCGATATAACCGAGGAACGCCAGTGGGCGCAGGTGACCCGAATTGACGGCCTGCGCACGGTCACCGTGTCTGCCGATGCGAACGGCCGGACGACCAACGCCGATGCCATCGTGGCGGATTTGCAGAGCCAGGTATTCCCGAAACTTCAGGAGCAATGGCCGGAAATCACCCTACAGGTCGAAGGCCAGACCGCCCGCTCCCGGGAAACCGGCCAGTCCATCGCCCGGGGCTTGCTGATCGGCCTGCTGGGGATCTTCCTGATTCTGTCGTTCCAGTTCCGTAGTTACCTGGAGCCGGTCATCGTGATGCTGGCCATTCCGGTCGCATTTATGGGTGCCGTCTGGGGCCACCTGTTGATGGGCTACAACCTGTCCATGCCCTCACTGATCGGTGCCGCGTCACTGGCCGGGATTGTGGTGAACAACGCCATCCTGCTGGTGCAGTTCATCAAGAGCTACCGGGAACAGGGCATGAGCGCACAGGAAGCCGCTGGGGCCGCCAGCCGGGCCCGTTTCCGCGCCATCCTGATTACCACCAGCACGACGGTGGCCGGCATGCTGCCGCTGCTGGCGGAAACCAGCACCCAAGCCATGGCGGTGATTCCACTCGTGATCTCGGTGGTGTTCGGCTTGCTGGTGTCCACCGTGCTGATCCTGGTGGCCTTGCCAGCTCTCTATGCCATTCTTGAGGATCTGGGCTGGGCCCGGAATAACGGGTCCTGACGCAAAAGGCCGGGTTCAATGCCCCGGCCTTTTGCTAGTGCTCAGGCACCCACCAGGTCCATCCCCGGCTTGCCATACCAGTACCCGTTGCAGGGTGGCGCCTCCACCAGCTGCAGCGGGTCCGCGGCCGGCACTTTTCCCCGGCGCACCTGGTCAAAGCGTTTGACCACCTCGTCCATGCCCTGATGTTCCGGGCTCAGGCGCACAGTGCTGACCCCCATGCGTTCCATATCCGCTAGCTCCCGCATCAGGTCATAGCGGGAACCGGAGAGTGTGGAGATGCCGTTAATGCGGAACAGTTCCTGGCTCTCCCGGGAGCGCAGTTCCATGCCATCCGGATGCTCCAGGCAACGGAATTCGCAATTGTCCTTGGGCAGGTTGTAATGGCGGGCGGTAAAGCAGCGGGACGACCAGGCCAGCGGCAGGAAGCCCCAGGAGAACACTTCGGCAGGCAGGTCCAGGCCTTCAGCCTTCAGCTCGCTGATTAACTGCTCCAGGGTTTCCTTGCCCAATTCCACCGGCAGGTTCCAGCCCTGCAAGCCCTGCCTGGCCAGGATTTTCAGGGTGGCCACGTTGTAGATGTTCATGGACGGGCCGGTGATAAACGGAATCTTGTTGCGGACAGCCACCTGCAGGGCGCTCTGGTCGTTCGCTTCCACCAGGAATTCGTCCTGTTCACAGAACCGGCGCAGACGGCGCAGGTCCGCTTCGGATTCAATCAGCGTGAGGGTGGAGAGCACCACATTCTTGCCACAGGCTTTCAAATCCCGGGCCAGGTCCAGCCAGTCATCAGGTTTCAGTTCCCGGCGGCGGGAGCACACCACCTCGCCAAGATAGATGGTATCGACCGGCCATTCCGCGGCCTTGGCATAGAAATCAAACACGCTTTGCTTGGACCAGAACCAGAGGATCGGGCCCAGGGATAGCTTCATCATGATGGATACAACCTTATTTCCACTTGCGATGGTAGGCGCCGATGGTGGTCAGGCCACCTTCGGAAAGGCCAGACAGGGTGTTACGCCAGGCATCCTCTACCGTGAACATGCCCGGGTGCGCCGCCAGCCCGTCCAGCGCCTGGCGCCAGGTGCGTGCCACGTCTGCAATGTAGGCGGGGCTGCGCTGCCGGCCTTCGATTTTCACCGCGCTGATGCCCAGTTCCTGCAGCTCCGGCAGGATATCCATGGTGTTCAGGCTGACCGGTTCTTCAATGGCGTGGTACACACTGCCTTCCACTTCAAAGCGGCCTTTGCACAGCGTGGGATAACCTGCGTTTTCACCGGGGCCGTAGCGGTCGATCAGCACATCGTTCAGGCGCGACTCCAGCCCCTGCGGGGTTTCCTGCCAGCGCACGGCCTTGGCCGGAGAGCAGGCACCACGGGTGTTCGGGGATTCATCGGTGAGATAGGACGACAGATAACAACGGCCTTCCGCCATGATGCACAGACTGCCAAAGGCAAACACTTCCAGTTCAACAGGGCTGTGTTTAGCGACACCCCGTACCTGGTCCAGCGACAATACGCGGGGTAATACGGCGCGGCGGATATCGAAGTTGTCTTTGTAGAACGAGAGGGCCTCGTGGCTGGTGGCCGACCCCTGTACCGACAGGTGGCGGGGGATGTGCGGGTATTTGTTGGCGGCGTAGTCCAGCAGGCCCATATCGGCCAGGATGATGGCATCCACACCAATGGATGCAGCCCGGTCTACCGCGCCTTTCCAGTGCTCCCAGCCGTCTGGCTGCGGATAGGTATTGATGGCGCAGAACACCCGGCTGCCTTTGGAATGGGCGTATTCAATGCCCTCCCCGGCGCGTTTCTCGTTGAAATTCAGGCCGGCAAACTGGCGGGCGTTGGTGCTGTCTCGGAAACCGAAGTAAACCGCATCGGCACCATTGTCCACAGCGGTTTTCAGGGCCGGCAGGCTACCGGCAGGGCAGACAAGTTCCATTACACTCCTCCACGTGGTGAAGGAGCTAACCTACTGCCCCGGGCCTGCCGGCGCATTGACCATTGTCAGACCGGGGTCAGATCAGGTCATCATCGTTGTTGCGGGCCTGGCGGACATCCCGGGCTACCGCGCCGCAGATCACGCCCAGCACCACCAGGGTGATGGCCGGCCACACCAGGATATAAGCACCGTATACCAGTTCGTTTGTCATTTCGCACCCTCCGGAATCAGGCCGGCAGTGTCTTCACTGTCGGCGTCGTCATAGTCACCAACCCGTTTCTTGATCAGGTCGAAGTCAAAGCGTTCTTCCTTGCTGAGCAGGGTCATGGCGGTACACACCACGGCACTGGCACCGTAGGCCGTCAGTGAGGCTACCAACACCATGTAGTCCCTCAGGAACCCGGTGGCGAACATCAGCATGGCCACCAGTGTTATGGCACCGGCAACCAGTCCTGCCGCGCGGCCAAAGAAACCGAACACCATCATGCCGATCACCACGGCTCCGCCGACAGACGCCAGGATCTCGAAGGCCAGTACGGTCATACCGGTCATTTCCAGCAGCTCAAAGCGGGCAATACAGAACAGCGCCATGGCCACCACCACCGACCAGGTGAAGGCGGAATTGGTGACCCTGTCCCAGTAGCAACTGACGATCACCGGGAACACGATGGCACCCCAGAGTGCGCCGACGAACACCAGCATCACCAGGATATCCAGCGAGAAGCTGGCAAAGATCAGCCCCGCCACGGTAGCCACAATCATGGTGATTCGGCCAACCAGCATCATCACTTTCGGGTTTGGGTTGTCCTTGGCGATGTTCTTGCCGTAGACATCCGCCATCATGATGGTAGACAGCGCGGACAGGTCAGAATCCGCGGTGGACGACAGCGAGCCGATCACCAGGATAAAGAACAGGGCCACGAAGAACGGCGACAGGTAGGTAGACACCATCTGCGGAATCAGGTTGTTCATCTTGCCGTCGATGGGCTCTACACCAACCGACAGCGCCATCAGGCCAATCATGCCCAGGCCGATCACAATGGCACCGTAACCGATGGTGGCGGTCACGAAGGTAGACTTGATGTTCTTTTCGCGCACCGCAAACAAACGCTGGGAAATGGTCTGGTTGCCGATGGCATAGGCCAGGACCGCCACAAAGAAAGGTGCGCCCTGGTTCATGATGGCTTCCACCGAGAACAGGTTGGCCTGCTCGTCGGTCATCTTGCTCAGGCCTTCCACCATAACGCTGGGGCCGCCGGCAGAGTAGAGAACCGCAGGGATAATAATGATGGCAATCGCCATCAGCGCCACCAGCTGGGCAAAGTCGGTAAACACCGAGGCCCGGAAACCGGACGTCAGCGTGTAGGCCAACACGCCCACACCGGCCACAATCACACCGGTTTCGAACGACAACGGCGACAGCACCGACACCAGCGCACCGGCGGCCGTGAAGTTGACCATCAGGCTGATAATGCTGCCCAGCACGTTGGACCCGGCCAGGATCAGCTGGCTGGAAGAACCATGACGGGCGTGGATAAGCTCACCCAGGGTATGGCCGTTGGGGGCCAGCTTGCGGAACCGGCGGCCGAAGGGGTAGATGAACAGGATCATCAGCGCGCCCCAGAGGCCATAATGGATCGGCCCGGACACCCCGTAGGTGTACCCGGAGGTGGCTGCCGCGTAGAAAGACGCAGCCCAGATCCAGGTGGCGGTCATACTGGCCGCGCCCATACCGAAACCGACATGGTGGCCGGCTACCATAAAGCCGGAGGTATCTTCTTTTTCCTTGCGAATCAGCAAGGTCAGCAGGTAGGTACCGCCGTAGAAGGCGGCAAGCAGTAACAATACGGTGATTGTCGAAAATTGGGTAAATCCGTTCTCGTTCAAATCTCAACCTCTGTTCGAAACGACAGAAACCCACCGGCAGTCTGCAACGCACAGGTTGCTCGCCAGGGTGGAGCCATTCGTCTGGAAAGTCCGCACACGCGGAGGTGTTGCAGCGGGGCAACGGGGTAACGAAAGGTGGGCAGGGGCGCCCGGAGGTCAGACTTGCTAAGGGAAGCTCAGATGGGCCAGCAGGCCACGAAAGTCTTTAGATGTCATGGTATTTTCTGTCCTCTTCACCACAAATAGAAACAGCCCGGAGGAGGGAGCGCCAAACCATACGCATTTGGCACCCCCTAGTCCAGTCTTTAGAGGACAGAATATTAGTGTACGATCAGATAATCCGTGAGAACCGCTGGCTGGCGCCCTCTTTACGGTACAGATCGAAAATCTGGCAAATGGCCCGGATCAGCAGCCGCCCGGCCGGCTGAACCTGCAGCACGGAACCGGAATCCGCAATCAGCTCGTCCTGGATCATCGGCTTCAGGCGACTCATTTCATCCGCGAAGTAGCGGTCGAAATCTTCGTTCCACTTATCGGCGAACTGCTTGCGATCGAGCCGGAACTGGCAGATCAGCTGACCGATCACCCAGCGGCGAATACGGTCGTCGCGGGTCAGGCCTACGCCACGAATAATGGCCAGCTGGCCGGCATCGATGGACGCTTCCCACGACGGCAGGTCGTGGTTGTTCTGGAAGTAGGCATCGTCGGTCTGGCCGATAGCAGACACACCCAGAGACACCAGGTCGCAATCAGAGTGGGTGGTGTAACCCTGGAAGTTCCGGTGCAGGCGGCCTTCGCGCTGGGCCACTGCCAGGCTGTCGTCCGGCTTGGCGAAGTGGTCCATACCGATGTATTCGTAGCCGGCTTCCAGCAGGCGATTGATGGTGTTGTGCAGAATGGTCAGCTTCTGCTGCGGGCTCGGCAGGGTGTCAGCCTGGATACGGGTCTGCGGGTAGAACCGGTCCGGCAGGTGCGCGTAGCTGAACACCGAGAGGCGGTCCGGAGACATCTCGATCACCGACTCCAGTGTTTCGGCAAAGCTTTCCGGAGTCTGGTGCGGCAGGCCGTAGATCAGGTCCAGGTTGATGGAGCGGAAGCCGATACGGCGGGCTTCGTTCAGCACTGCTTCGGTCATCTCCCGGGGCTGGATGCGGTTCACCGCTTTCTGCACTTCCGGGTTCACATCCTGCACGCCCAGGCTGATGCGGTTGAAGCCCAGCTCCCACAGGGTCGACAGGGTATCTTCGTCCACTTCACGGGGGTCGATTTCCACGCTGTAGTCCCGTTCATCGCCAGACTGCAGGTTAAACAACTCACCGTAACCAGCCATCAGGTGCTGCATCACATCCCGGGGCAGGAAGGTGGGTGTGCCACCGCCCCAGTGCAGCTGCTGGACGGGCCGGTCGGCACCGAACAGTTTCGACTGAATGGCCGCCTCTTTCAGCACCCGCTCCACGTAAGGCATGGCCTTGTCGCGCTTCTTGGTGATTACCTTGTTGCAGGCACAGTAGTAGCACAGGTGCGCACAGAACGGCAGGTGGGTGTAGAGCGAGATTGGCCCGCCGGAGGCCTTGCTGCGGCCTGCCGCTTTAACCATGTCTTCAATGGAATAGTTCGGGGTGAACTCCACCGCCGTGGGGTAAGACGTGTAGCGGGGGCCGCTCAGGTCATAGCGGCGGATGAGCGCCTCGTCCCAGATGAAAGCGGGCAGGTTGTTTGCTGCAGCAGTATCAGAAGCCATAGTAAAACTCTAACGTCGAATAGGATTGGCAAGCCGGAAAGCGCGGATTATGCCTGACCGGCGACAGTCACTGTTTGATGCGAATCAGCTGAGTGTACCAGCTTAACCAATGAACCACCCTTGCGCCCATGGCGTATTCTGCCTACCTCTAAAGGATAAACTCAGCCGGAGCCCGACATGGCCAATCTCATCCTGATTCTGGGCGATCAGGTCAGCCAGTGGCATAAAGCGCTGGGCCTGAATGTCGAAATCCGCCCGGATACCATCACCACCGAAGTGATCGAACTGGTGAACGAGCACTTTTCGGAACATTTCGGCACCACAGACGATTTCCACTACGCCGTCACCGGGAGGATTTTGCCAACAATCCACGCATGACCATGATGTACCGGAACTGGGACAAACAAGCCCCGGAACGCCGGCAAGCGATTCTGGCCCGGGCCGACGAGCTGTTAAAGGACATCGAAAACCTGTGAACCGGGCCCGGCTGCCAGCAGAAATATTGCGCTATCACTGCTATGCTTCTGGCACTTTTAACGAACTGGTCACAGGGATGCTCGCCAAACTATGCAGATTCGGTCTCTGACAATCGGATTGTTTCTGGCTGTGGCTGCCGCCCAGGCGGCAGCGGACCATCGGGTTTACACCCTCTATACCTTTCATTCCCCGCCCTACCAATACGCCAATGAGACACCCAATGGCCCGGAGGTTGCCGGGGAAACCGCAGACACCATACGCTGCGCCATGGAGCAGGCCGGCGCCCATACCCAGATCAGACTCGTGCCCCAGAACCGCGCCCTGTATTCGCTGAAGCGCAACCTGGTGGACGGCTACTTTGCAGTCGACCGCTCACCGGAGCTGGACCAGAGCGCCTGGGCAAGCCACCCGGTTGCCCTGGAGAAATGGCACTGGTTCTACACCGGCGAGCAACCAATACCTGAAAACGCCCGCATTGGCGTGGTGGGTGGCAGCAATGAAGAACTCTGGCTGAGGCAGCAAGGGCTCGAAGCCTTTGTTGCTGTGGGCAGCGCCAGCCAGTTGCCGGCATTGCTGAAACGAAAACGCATCGACCTGGCCCTGCTGGACGAGCGAGTGATGTCCGGGCTGCGGGAAAAGCAGCCGGAGCTGCATCAGGGTATTCAGCACACCTTTCTGCGCTACGCCCCGTTACACCTGTACCTGAACCCGCAATTTGTCACCCGGCATCCGGATTTCATGAATCGGTTCAATCTGAGCCTGCCCGCCTGCATGGGCACCCAGACACAGTTATCCGGCGAGGAACACCAGCAGGTAACCCGGATAGCCGGAGAACTCGCCCGCAGCCTGGCAGGCGAGGTAGACCTGCAAAGAGCCCTGCACCAGGGCAGCCACTACAACACCTTTACTGACATCCTCACCCAGGACACCGTCTGGCAGGCACTGGCCCCGGCCAGCATGACACCCCTGGCCCGCCAGATCCTGGAACTGCCAGCCTCCCGGGCCCTGGCACACTGGCAGTCGAAGCAAACCCCTCTGGTTACCGAGATTCTGTTGATCGACAGCCAGGGTGCCCTGTCAGCCATGAGCCAACTGTCCTCCGATTACTGGCAGGGGGATGAAGCAAAGTTCCAGGACCTGGTTGAAGAAACCAGTCAGGGCTTAACCCGCAAGCGAGACTTCTGGGTGTCCCCGATTCGCTACGATGCATCCACCAGCCGGTTCCAGGTGATCGTCAGCTTTCCCCTGCCGCTGGACGAGCCAAACAACGGCGTAGAAGGCGTATTGTCCATCGGGCTTGCCATCGAAGAAGCCCTGAAAGGCGCCAGCGATTAGGGCGGACCTACCTCACAGGCCAGCACCAGTGCCCAGAACTCCGAGAAGTCGTTGACCACCACATCCGGTTTGTCCGGGTGTTTGTGGGTGCCCGGAAAAATCCGGTTCAGCCAGGGCAAGTCCCACTGGGCACCGTTAAAGAATACCGCCGTCATCCCTGCCCGCTTGGCTGCAATCACATCCGTGGTGGAGTCTCCCACGTACCAGACGCTGGGGTCCGGCGGGTAATCCAGCTTCTGTACCGCCAGTAACAGCTGGTCCGGGTGCGGCTTTCGCAATGGGGTGTCGTCTCCGCACACATCCACCTCAGACAGATGGGTCCAGCCGGTGTCTTCCACCGCTGCCAGTTCGTGTTCGAAGAACTCCCGGTCCCGGTTGGTAATCACCCCCACCTGTATCCCCAGCCGGTGCAGGCCCTCCAGCACATCCCGCACCCGGGGCTCGAACGCTTTCACCGTGCCGTAGTGGTTGCGGTAATGATGGTTGAAGGCCTTGTGGGCAAGCTGTTTGGCGTCCTGATCATCGCCGAACAGCACTTCAAAAATATCCGTGCGGGAGATTTTCCGGTCTGCCTTCACTTTCGGGTGTAGCTTGGCAAATTCGCGCACGTAAGCCACCAGCCTCGCATCTTCCGGGGTCTTGCTGTCTTCCGGTGCCACCATCCGGTCCATCAGTCCCAGCTTGTGGAAGTCCGGCAACATGTCGTCCACGGCGTGGTACATGGCATCGAGGGTATCCACCAGCGTGGCATGCCAGTCGAACAGGATCACCGCCGGGCGAATCAGCTTCACCACCGCCGGGTGCCAGTCCGGCTCGATCCGGGGCTCCGGCCGCTCCGGTGCCGGGAAAGGCTTCGGGCGCACTTCTGCCGGGCTGGCGCTGAACGCATCCGGTTGCTCCCGCTCCAGCAGCGCCATCAAGTCCATCAGGTCTTCAAAGCTGTCCAGAACGGCGGCCGGTGTATCCCGCCTGGTGAACCAGCTGCCGATACGTTCCGGCTCCCAGCAAGCGCCGTTGTAGAACACGCCAGACACCCCCGCATGGTGGGCGGTGAGCATATCCACGTAGCTGTCGCCGATATACCAGGCCTTCTGGTCTGCCGGCAGTTCCAGTTGCTCCAGCACCTTCAGGATCACTTGCGGGTCTGGCTTGTATTCGGTGACATCGTCGGCACACACGGTGGCATCAAACAGGTTGCGCCAACGGCCTTCGTCCACCATATCCAGCTCTTTGTCCAGGAACTCCCGGTTACGGTTGGTGGACACCGCCAGCTTGATACCCATGGCCTTGAGGGCTGACAAGTACTCGTAGGCACCGGGCTGGAACGGCTTAACCTGGCCAAAATACTTTCGATAGGCGTTGTTGTAGGCCTTGTGCGCCTGCAGCTTGGCTGCCTTGTTGTCGCCGAAGATGGCGTTGAAGATATCCGTGCGGGACACCCGGCGTTCCGCCAGAATGCGCGGGTGCAAGCGGCGAAAGATGCGGATGTAGCGTACCAGCCGGGCGTCGTCTTCGGTGCGGCACTGGTCTTCCGGTAAGAGCTGCTCTACCAAGCCCAGCTCTTCAAGCTGGGGCAGCATCTCCTCCATGGCACTGAACATGGCATCGTGGGTGTCCACCAGCGTGCCGTGCCAGTCGAAGATAAGGACAGATGGGGGCTGCAGTCCTTCGTTCAGTTTGGTCATAAGAAAACCTTTGCCGTTTCAGTCACGTATATCCATCAAAACCCATACCCTCAGTAAAAACCAAAAACCGCGGATGCACAAAAAACCACACTTGCCCGAAAAAACCTGCCCGGTGTGCCAGCGCCCCTTCACCTGGCGCAAGAAGTGGGCAAAAGACTGGGACAATGTTCGCTATTGCAGCGAACGCTGCCGCCGCGCCCGGAGCACGCAGCCAAGCAGACGCCAGACAACCAGCTTTCTTTATTTAATTAACTCAGACAGCGCAGCGTTAATAGCGTTTCCGATGATCAACCATACCTAGAACCATGTATATACAGCTTCTCGCGTTCGTGGCTCGATTGTTGACGCTACCCGGTGCAACTGAAATCAAACTGAAAAGTCGACCGGTAACCCCCCATTTTTAACGGGTTGCTGTTTTTCTGGGGAGTTGCCGTTACTGGTACAATCCATGGCAGACTGGCGAAACTTTCCCACCACGAAAAACGGCGCTTACAAATGAAAATTCTGATTGTTGAAGACAATGCTGTACTTGCCAAAAAAATATCGGACTGGCTTGCGCAGGCGCACTACACAGTAGATATCGCCAAAACCGGCAAAGAAGCGGACTCGTTGATTGAAACAAGCTCCTACCAGGCCGTTATTCTCGATATCGGACTGCCCGATGAAAATGGACTGTCTTTAATGCATAGATGGAGAAAAAACGGGAAAAAAGAGGCCATCCTTATTCTGACCGCACGCTCCAACTGGACTGAGAGAGTAGAAGGGTTGAACGCGGGTGCCGACGATTACCTTCCCAAACCGTTTGAGTTTGATGAACTGAAAGCCCGGCTCAGTGCGATTATCCGCAGAAAGGACGGCAGAACGACAGACCAGATCAGCGTCGACGGATTTCATCTCAACGCCACCTACCGAACGCTTACCACGCCCGACCAGAAAGAGTTCAGACTGACAGCTACGGAATTCCGCCTTTTACAGTGTTTCCTCCGTTCACCGGACCGAGTGTTTTCCCAGGACGAACTGGTTGAATCCCTCTACAACATAGAAAGATGCCCCACCAGAAATGTCGTTCAGGTTTACATAACCCGGCTTAGAAAAATAATAGGGGTCAATAAAATAAAAACATTGCGTGGCCAGGGCTACTACTTCGAAAAAGACCCTAACCGCTGAACGCCCGAGTGAACCAACCAGGTTAAAATATGTCTGCTCCGAAAAGTATCCGCAGAACAGCCATTCAGTATGGTGCTGTTTTCAGCCTCGTATATTTTACTCTGATATTCTTTTCACACACCTACGTGATAAAGCAACTATCGGACGAGTCCAGGAAGCAACACCTGAACAAAGAGCTGGGAAACTTTCAGGCAATCATTGAGGCTGAATCCCCCACAACCGACGACCTCAGCAACATGATCAATCAGTTTGAAATGCTTCTGGGGCATGCCATCGTCATCGAAACGGCTAGCGGAAGCGTCCTGGCGAGCCCGAACTTTGACCAGAGCCAACTGCAGGGCGCTGCAGAGAAGCCCGAGGGTTTCATCCACATAGCGCAGGGTGCGAACACGCTTTTCGGGCTCAAACGCATTTTCTCCGCCAGTGAAAAACTGGCCTCAATCAGCGTTCTTGAAACCGAGGGGGCGCTCTCTGAACGACCGCTGAAGGCTCACCTGACATTGCTCGGCGCCTCGGCCGTTCTTCTCGCGATACTGCTGGCCCTGATTGGAACCACTACACATCTGACGTTAAAGCCCATCAGTAAGATAAAAGAGGATCTGAGACGGCTCCAATCCGGGAAACAAAGTCGCCTGAACCCTCACGTGCCGGAAGAGTTTCGTCCGCTGATCCGGCAGCTCAATGATTTGCTCGAGCTGTCAAACCGGCGGCTGGACCGCCACCGCCGCCTGAACTCCGACCTCTCTCACCTGGTCAAAACCTCCATTTCTGCCAATCTTGCCATTCTGTCGGATATCGATGCCTTGCCTCCGTCCCGGGGGGATATTGTATTCATGGCATCTAACTTGCGGGAGCTTAACAAATCCCTGAACTACCGGATGAGCAAAGCAGACATATCAGGCAGACAGATGGGACGGACGTGCATGCCGGTTAAAATCACGGCAAGTGTCATCACCGTTATGGAAAGAATATTTCCCGATAAGGTTTTTCGCATCCACACCACCTTACCTGAAAACTTCAACTGGCCAATGGAACGGCAGGATCTTTCAGAGCTGCTTGGCAATTTACTCGAAAATGGCGGGAAGTGGTGCCAGACAACCGTCGACGTTACAATCGTCCGCACGTCATCAGGGCTCTCCATAGAAGTAGCGGACGATGGCCCCGGAATTTCTCCCGAGGCGGCAGCCACTGTCATGAACAGGGGTGCCAGGCTGGATGAAACGGTCGCGGGTTTTGGGCTCGGATTGTCCATCGTGTCCGAGATTGTCGAAGACAACCTCGGACACCTGGAAATCGGATCCTCGAAAAACGGAGGAGCCAGGATTCTGATTTTACTGCCATTTCCGGACTAGATCACTGCCAAAAGGCCAGCCATCTTGAAAATCCGGCCTTCAAAGACTCAGTTTTAGCAGTAATCAGCTGCGTCATTAATCATTCTTCGAGTTTAATTCAGAATCAACGGGGTCATTCTGGCTGTCTGTTGGCGGAAGATCGATCGAGAATAGCTGGTACCGTTCGTTCTCCCCCAACTTCTGAGCGTCAGTGGCCCGCGGACCAAGAACCTTATCTACCGCATCGTTTGGAATTGCGGCAAAGACCCTGGCGTACCCGTCAGCGTCCAGCAGACTGTCGAATTCTGTGGAGGTGATTTCGACAGCGTCGCCCAACGAATAAAAACGTGCGGAAAATGGCATCTCGCCAATGTAAAAGATTGGACCGTCTCCCGCTTGCTGAATGCTCTCATACCGGCCTATCAATTGCTTCTCGGTTTTTAGTGGTTTTACTCCGCTCACACCTATGAACACAAAAAGGGTAATGAGAACGGGTGCAAGTAATACAGCACCCGACCTGATTCTGGACCAGGGACGTAAATTGAGCTGCGACACCCATCCGGCAATCAGAATGGCCGAGAACGGCAGAGAAGGAAGTATGTAAGTCCAGAGCGTGTTGCCTGCCAGGGTAAAGAACAGCATTGGCGTTATCGCACAAAACAACAGATACAGCGTTGAGGCGTCTTGAACAGCACCAGTGAATATATCCTTTGTTTTGCCTCGCGCCGCCGCAAGGCCAAAGCCAACCAAGCCAATGATACCCCAGGGGAATGAAGCCCAAAGCCAGAATATCCAGATCATGCCCTTGGGCCGGTCATGGGCACTACCGTACAAATCGCCGGCCCACCCGGGGTCCAGAAACCGGCTAAAGTGTTCGCCAATGATGAAATAGTTGAGGAACCCTGGCGTTTTCAATTCAGCGAGCACGTACCATGGCACGGCAATCGCCAGTGTCAGAAGTGAGCCAAGAAGCCAGGGTAATTTTTTCAACGGCTGTAACCGCTGCCTGAAAATAGCAGCCCATAGCACCAGGGGGATAACGGTCAGTACAACAGCCAACGGTCCCTTTGACAACAAACCGATGGCCAGGCCCATGAAAAACCACCAGCGCCAATAGTCAGAGCGCCCTGAAAGCACAAACCACACGCTCACCAAGGAGAGGGTCGTTCCAAATACCAGGAACGTATCCGTCATGACTGCGCCGGCACTGATATAAGTGAGTGCCATCGTGGAAAGCACAAGAGTAGACCACCGAGCGACCGCAGCACCTCGCGCATGATTTGCAAGGCACCACGTCAGCCATACGATTCCAATCGTGGCGAACCATGCCGGTAGCCGCAATGAGAATTCAGACAGTCCAAATATCTTTAGAGAGGCCGCTTGAGCCCAGAATGACAGGGGAGGCTTCCCCCAGAACGGAACGCCGGGTTCAAACCAGGGCGTTATCCAGTCCCCGGATTCAGCCATTAACCGAGCGATTTCAGCGTATCGGGGCTCCGTTGTATCCACGAAGGGAAACAGCGTCATTCCGATAAAGCGACTGAACAATACGGCAGCCAGTACCCAGAACCAGGGCTCAAATCGCTTTATCATTCTTGACGCCTCTGAAGTTGCTGATTTGGTCTCGGCTTGATACCTCTTTGTTCTCGACCACTTCTTCGGTCAGATACAGTGGTCGCTGTTTCGATTCGATGTAGGTTTTGCCCACATACTCACCAACGATACCAACGCTCACCAGTTGTATGCCGCCCAGAAAACTGATGAGGGCGATTAACGATGGGTAGCCGTCAGTCGGATCGCCGAGCATTATTGCCTTCGCTACAATCCAGACACCGAACAATCCACCAACGGAGGCGGCCAGCAAGCCGACAAGCGTTGCCCATCTGAGAGGTGACACTGA
Source organism: Marinobacter sp. L-46 (assembly GCF_056859535.1). NCBI lineage: Bacteria > Pseudomonadati > Pseudomonadota > Gammaproteobacteria > Pseudomonadales > Marinobacteraceae > Marinobacter > Marinobacter sp. L-46. The sequence goes on along the minus strand of NZ_JBSXOP010000046.1, from coordinate 7,859 downwards.
GAAGGAAGTCAGGCCTTCAAGGGCCAGGCCGACCAGGCCCGGGTAGTCCCACTTACTCTCGCCAGCCACTCTCAATGCCCGGTCGTATTCGATGATCGTCGTTGGCATACCAACCCAGGCAAAGAGTCCCTTCATGTAGCGGTTGCGCTCTCCTAACCGGAGAAGGGCATCAACTGCCCGCCTGCTCATCAATCGGAAATCACCCGTGTCGACCGGGATTTCAGTGCGACTGGTCTTATTCAGCAAGCGATAGAAAAGGTGCGCACTCCAGCGCTTGAGAAAACTCTCGCCTACACGTGATCGACGTTGCATCAGAACGACATCAAAGCCGGACTTCCAACTCCTGACCATCTCGGGAATGTATTCAGGTGGATCCTGAAGGTCCGCATCCAGAACGATCACCGCATCCCCCTTGGCATGCTCCAGCCCTGCTGTTACCGCTGCCTCTTTGCCAAAGTTGCGGCTTAGCTTGACGAGACGGATGCTCGATTTCCTTTTAATGAAAGTCCTAACAAATTCGGCACTGCCATCCTCGCTACCATCGTCCACAACCACGATCTCCGAGCGAATATCGAGGCTCGCAAGGATCGGCAATACATGCTCAAAGAATAGGGGAAGCATCGAACGCTCATTGAACACCGGAACCACCAGGGAAAGCAGCTCTGATTCATTCGGCGCACGGGAAGTCTCAAGAGGTTTGTTCATGAAACACCAGCCTTTGGTAGACAACATAGTTAAATACAGCGACAGCCGCAGTGGTTAGAAGCTGAGCAGGCACAACAGAGATTTCAAACAGTTGATGCAGGACTAAAAAGATCAGAACGTTCAGGAGAGCTGCGAGTGAACAGGAAAAGGCATATCGCCAGATGGCCTGGATGTGTGGGCGTGCGTTTGGAAAGGCCAAAGTTCGCTGCAACCAGTAGTTGGTAACCGCTCCTACAACGCTTCCAGAAAAGGTGGCTGCTACGGGGGCCATGCCAAGCAGAACCAGGCCGGACATGGCCGCCCAATGGAAAAGGGTTGCCATTCCTCCGGCGGCAATAAATCCACTTATTCTTTTAAAGGGAACCTTCTTCATCCTGGCCGACACACCCGTGGCTAACCATCGTGCCCGATGTTTCAACAACAATTCCGGAAATGGTGAACATTGACTCTTCAGAAACATCGGGCACCAGAATCACAGTCACAGCCTTCTTTCTAGGAGCAAAGTTCAACAGCAAGACCCTCGTCTCCGTTAAAACGGGCGGAATTACACTTCCATGCATGTAACCGCAACTATGCATTTCCGCCTCACATCTACCGCTGAATATCACCCACCTTGGCTCTTGAAAAGCGACCGAACAGAACCGGCAAAACAAAGAGTGTCAGGAAAGTTGCAGTCACGAGACCACCAACAATCACGCTGGCCAGTGGCTTCTGGATTTCCGCTCCCACGCCCGTCGACAACAGCATCGGTATCAAGCCGAGCGCCGAGGTTATTGCTGTCATCAAGACAGGACGTAAACGGGAGACGGCACCTTCAAACACCGCGGTATCCACGTTCAACCCATCCTGTATTCGCTGATTGATGCTTTCGACCATAACGACCCCGTTAAGCACCGCCACACCAAACAGTGTGATAAATCCAACGGAACTGGGCACTGAAAGATACTGGCCGGAGACCCAGAGCGAAAAGACACCACCAATTACGGCAAGCGGCACGTTGACCAGAATCAACAGCGCTTGACCAACCGAACTGAAAGCGAAGTAGAGCAACAGCGCAATCAGCCCCAGAGATACAGGTACCACAATGGTCAATCGTTTCTGAGCTCGCTGCTGGTTTTCGAACTGACCACCAATATCCACCGAATAGCCGGGGGGAAGGTTCACGTCTGACGCGATAACATCCTGAATATCGGCAACCACACTGCCCATATCACGACCCTGCACATTGGACTGAATAACCACACGGCGCTGAACGTCGTCGCGGCGCACCTGGGGCGGGCCAGACTCAATAGACACATCGGCCACATCACCGAGTCTCACCCAGGCTCCGGAAGGCGCCTGCAACCTGAGATCAGCAATGGCATCCCGGTCTTCCCGGAAACGTTTGGCCAGGCGCACATAGATATCGTACCGCTCATTTCCGTTGATGATCTGGCCCGCGGCGGCACCACCCAGTCCGTCCCGGACGACACTCATCACATCAGACACGGCGAGTCCGTACCGGGAAAGTGCCTGACGGTCTGGCTGAACCACCAACTGCGCTTCACCGGCGATCTGCTCCATGGCCACATCCCGTGTTCCCTGAACGGTTCGGACCGCCGCTTCGATCTGCTGGCCTTTCTCCGCCAGTACGTCGAGATCCGGGCCAAAGAGTTTGATGGCCAACTGCGCACGAACACCTGACAACAATTCATCAACCCGAGTCCCGATAGGCTGAGAAAAGTTAAACAGTAGTCCCGGGTGCTGTTCGAGCTTCTCCTGAAACAGAGCCTGCAATTCATAGCGATTACTGGCGCTGGTCCACTCCGAAGTTGGTTTTAAGCCAATATAGATCTCTATATTGTTAACGGGCTCCGGATCGCCGCCTATTTCTGCTCGGCCAGCCCTGGACAGAGCGTAAGTCACCTCTGGAAACTCCATCAGCATGGCCTGCAGTTTTGGCGCCACTTCAAGCGCCGTATCGAGGCTTGATGAGGGAGCCAGAGTCACCCGGAGGTTGATCGTTCCCTCTTCCAGTTCAGGCACGAACTCAGTACCGAGTCGTGGCACAATCAGCGCCGCCAGCACAACAAGAACAGCCGACGCGCCAACAACCACGCGGCTATGCTTCAGTGACCAGGCAAGCCCCATGCGATAGAGCTTTTCCAGGGGTTTTAGAATGAAGCTTTCCCGCTCCCGGATACCCTTACGGAACATGTATGACGCCAGCGCGGGTACAACCACCAGAGCGACGATCACAGCGGACACAATGGCCAGCATGATGCTGATCGCCATTGGCTGGAAAAGCTTGGCTTCCACACCTTCAAAGCTGAACAGAGGCATGAAAACGACCAGGATAATCGCCGTCGCGAAAAAGATCGGCCGTGCCACTTCCCGGCCGGCTTCCTGGAGACGAAGGGCAATGCCATGATCATCGTGTGACGCATCCAATGGATCGGGGTCATCTCCAGCCAACTCATCCCGATGGTCGTCATGCTTAGCATCAGGATGGGTCAGATGCTTGAACATGTTCTCAACCATAACAACAGAGCCATCCACCAGCATGCCGATTGCCACAGCAATACCGCCCAGAGACATCAGGTTGGCCGAGAGACCGAACCAGGCCATGATCATCAGCGCAATACCGATAGAAATCGGTATAGAAAGCAGCACGAGCGTTGTTGCCCGCAGATTCATCAGGAACAGGGCAAGCACAATCGCAATAAACACAAAAGCCAACAAAAGCGCATTGGTCACCGTCTCTACGGCCTTGGTCACCAGATCCGCCTGGTTGTAATAGGGCTCAAAACGAACCCCACTCGGAAGCGCCTGATTTATGCGATCAATGCGGGCCTCGATGCCGTCGATGGTGGCTTTTGTGTTGGCCCCTATTCGTTTGAGTACAATGCCAGAAACCACTTCACCCAGTTGTTCAACCTGACCGGCTTCATCCTTCCGGGCCATGGTTACCGCACCCTGGCGAATTTCAGTGCCCAGCGCTACCTCGGCGACATCGTTCACTGTCACTGTAATGCCATCACTGGTTTTAACGGGCACCTGACGGATCTGCTCGAGCCCCTGCTCGCCATTACCCAGCCAGCCAATACCGCGAATAACCAACTGCTCCTGCCCGCGGCCCATATACCAGCCCCCAACATTGGAGTTGTTGTTCTCCAGGGCTTCCATGACATCGTTCTGTGATAAGTCATAGGACAGCATTCGCGCCGGGTTCAGGTTAACCTGGTACTGGCGGACCTCTCCGCCAAACGACAGGATTTCCGTAACCCCTTCAGCCGGTATCAGCAACAGTTTGACCAGCCAGTCGTTCAAGCTGCGCAATTCCATTGCGTCGTACCCCGAATCCGGGTCCGCTATCAGCAAGTACTGGTAGACCTGGCCAAGACCGGACGTATTCGGCCCCATTTCAGGCACCCCGACCCCGTCCGGAATCAGCTCCCGCGCGGCCTGCAACCGCTCGAAAACCAGTTGGCGCGCGAAATAGATATCCGTGCCCTCTTTAAAGACCACGGTGACACCAGACAACCCGGTTTTGGAGATGGACCGAACCTCCTCAACATCCGGCAACGCATACATCACCGCTTCAATGGGATAGGTGATCAGCTGCTCGACTTCCTCAGCCGCAAGTCCGGGCGCCTCTGTATTAACAGCGACCTGGACGTTTGTAACGTCGGGGAAAGCATCAAGATTCAGTTTTGGTATCTGAAACGCGGCCGTGGCGATAAGCACTGCAAGCGCAATAAGAACCAACAGGCGGTTCTGAACCGCCAAGTCGACTACTCGGTTGAACATAATGACTCCCGGAATCAGTGGTTGTGCGGATCAAAGCCGCCTTTGGCAATCTCAGAGGCCACAAAAAATGCGCCCCGCAAAACGACTCGTTGGCCCGCAGCCAGGCCGGAAACCTCACGGAGCCCGCCAATTGAGCGGCCCAGTTCCACTTCCACGGGTTCATACTCGCCTTCGGCCTCTTCCACATAGACCGTCCAGTCGCCGTCCGCGCCACGCATCAATGCAGTCTCCGGCACGGCAAGCACCGGCTCGCTGGTCTTAAAACGAAAATACACATCTGCGAACATTCCTGGATGAAAACGATCTTCAGGATTGTCCAGCTCAAGCCTGACAATCCGCGTGCGGGTCACAGGATCAATGGTGTGGGCTTCCTGGGACACCGTTGCCACGCCCACACGACCCGCTGCCCTGACTTCGGCTTCCGCGCCCTTCTCTAGAACAATGTCGGAGCTTGCTGGCAGATGGGCTTCTACCCAAAGCTCACTCTCATCAGCAAGAGTCACCAGCGGCTGGCCAGCCTCAACTCTTTGTCCTTGCTCAAACTCATCGGTCAGTACTGCACCATCCACGCGAGCCCTGAGCATGTATTCACCGAGACTATCCACCCCGCTGGCCTTCAACGCACCAATGTCATCATCGTTCAGCCCGTAAGCAAGCAGAGTCGCCCTTGCTGCTTCAATGTTGGCTTTCGCTGTATTGAACCGCTGATCGCCAACCACGGAACGACCCAGCCCGCTGATTCGCTTCCATTCAGGAAAAGCTTTCCTGTAATCCGCCTGCGCCTGTGCCACCGTCTCACTGAACAGGGTTACCAGCGGCTGGCCCTTGGTTACGTGCTCACCCAGTTCCACGTGACGCCGCAGCACCACTGAGGCAACCCGGGGGGACACGTGATAGCTGGTATAGCCGTTGGTCAGCAGCTCACCGGGAGCGTAGATTTCATAGTCAACGCGCTTGCTTTCGAGGGTTGCTACTTCAATGCCGGCCAGATCTTTCTGTTTGGCATTGATGCTTGCGGTGGCCGCTTCTTCATGGCCACCGTTCTCGTCTTCGTGGCCGTGCCCCCCTTCCTCTTCATGATCACCTTCCTCCTCATGCTCACCTTCTTCACCATGATCTTCCTTATACTCGCCCTCCTCACCGGTGACTTCCTGATGATCGTCGCCACTGGCAGCATGATCATGACCGGCTTCCTGATGAGCATCTTCCTCTGCCTGTACAAAAGAAAGTGGGGCTGTAAGCAACGTCAATGCGAATACAGAAATCAGAGTTTTTTTCATAATGAATATCCAGTTTCCAGACTAGTATTGGAAGAGGGTGATCAGTTCGCCAGACTGGCTCAAGAGCTCAATCAGACCCAACTGCGCCTGCTTTTCCAGTTCAATACCGGTTTTCAGGCTCTCCGCGCGCTGGCCCAGCGCCTGGAGATACTCAGAGGTGGAGAGGTCGCCGACCTGCCACTGCTTCTCAAGCAAATCAGCACTTCGCTGTACACGCCCCTGGGAGAGTTCTGTCCATCGACGAAGTTGGGTGTCGTATCGCTTCCAGGCAGCTCGGGCGCCCGCCAGATCATACTGCTGCTTCCGATAAAGTGCCTGAAACCGAGCCTCGGCCTCTAATGATCGTCGGTTGGCAGCCTGGATTTCGGCACGGTAGTTATTACGGACATTCAGAGGGATCGAGAACGTCAGGCCAGCCAGGTTCTCACCCTCTTCACGCCCTCCGCTCAGCCCGACCGTGGGAGATGCCGCCGCTCTGCGACTGACCACCTCGGCTTCGCTCCGCAGCACCTGCCACCTCGCGCGGGCAGCAGCAATTGACGGATGATCCAGCAAATTGTCGTTATCGACCCTGGAAGCAAGAGCCGGCCAAATGTGCCCGGGGATCCCCCCATCCTGAGGCCGCCAATCCGGCAGAAGCTCTCTGACCCGGGCTTGCGCCTGATCAACCGCAGCCTTTGCCTGGGCGAGTTCACTGAGCTGCTGAGAAAGGCTTAAAAAAAGCAACTCTGCATCGGTACTCCCCAGGTCGCCCGCCTGCTGGCGTTGCTCAACCTGCTCCAGCAAGGCATCCAGACGGTGTTGCTGGGATTCCGCAATTTCTTCGGCACGCGTCGCCGCGCGCCACTCGACAAGCGCAAACAGCGACTCGGACGTTTGTGCCAAAACCGCCTCGTTCAAATCAGCTTCAGCGGAAAGCCTGATCAGCTTTGCCTTGTCCTTTAGCGCACCCTGTTGATCAGACCAATCGATCGTTTGTGATAGCCCTGCCACAAAGTTGTTGTCACTGCCATTTCTGTCTGCTCCAACAGACAGCTCCGGGTTATACAGCGGTTGTTCGCTTGCCTCAGCATCCGCATCCCGGGCTGCCGCCTGCTCTGTCGCCGCCATGACATCCGGATGCTTGCTTATCTGGCCAGTGAGCCAATTTGTCCAATTCACAGTCTCCGCTTGACCGAACAGAGGAATAGACAATAGTACTGAACACAGCAACGCCCTGGGCGAGTGCTTGCTTGCCTTCATCGACTTTCTCCCGAAGGGGTTGTTAGCCACAATTCATGGGGGCGAGACGCCCATGACAAGGTAGATAGAGGTGGAGATAGTAACTGAAAAGGTTGAAATGAACTTGAATTTGGAAGGCATTAGCTCAGGGAACTTGAAAGTGCTCCTCAATAAGGGCGGGGAGAAGCGGCATCGCGACTCATGGCCACGATGCCGCCATCCAATCTAGGAAAAGCGCTGGTTTGATGCCGGTTGAAGTGCGCTCTCGTCGGTCGCACCATCGTCGATACGAACAGCCCGAACCAGGCGGGATACAAGCACCTTGCCGTCACCCGGGTGCCCTTCCTGGGTTCTGCCCGTTCTGACAATGAGTTCCACAACTTCACCAGCGACATCATCGGTCGCTACGTCTATTTCCAGCTTGACCATCTTCACTTTCTCCAGAGGCGACTCATCGCCGACCAGATGACCAAATTCGCCGAGAGACACGACAGCAATACTTGCCACCCCCTTAACTTTGGCCAGAGCATCAACCACATGCTCTGCCATCACTTCTCTGACATACGCTTTTATTTCATACATAAACCGTCTCCTGACTATCAGACTGAAACGTCACGACGTTCAGATGCAAACCACTGGTACACACTGGGCAACACCACCAGCGTCAGCAGCGTTGAAGTGATCAGACCGCCAACCACAACCGTTGCCAGTGGCCGTTGGACATTAGTTGCGGTAGGAATGCCTCTCACGAGGCACCCCCCGCACAGATCCGTACGTGCGGTATTACCGCATACGGCTCCTGCCTCGGGTGACGACGGCGAAACCGCTCGCTGGGCCAGGGGTGGAGGATACGCGGTAGCGGGA